>QNVH01000020.1 GCA_004347955.1 Thermoproteota archaeon
TGAAGATCCTTCTGCAAGGGAACATCCCAAGCATTTTTTCGACCTAAAACTATTTAATCCTAGCCCATTCATCCGAGAGCTAAAGCTCTGGGTTTTCTGGGCACCTTTTTTTATGAACTCTGCTAGTCTGGGAAAATTGAAAGCGGGATCAGCTCCCCGTCAGGTCCAGCATGCTTTGAGTCTCTCGGGGGTTGTCCCCATCCGGCAAGGCGGGAGGAGGTCATTAAATTTAATGTTGAAGGGATGACCAACAGAAACCGATAATAGTCATGAGAGTGAAGAAATGATCGACTGATATGCGGATTCTCCTTGTGGTCAGCGCTCCTGCATACATGTCCCCCTCGCCAAAGGATAAAAACTACATCGATGCGCTAAAAAAGGCTGGACTGAATATTCCATCCCTAGACATAGAGAATGAATCGGCATATCTTGAGGCGGCGCGCCAGTTCTCCAAGCGGGCAAGGGATCTGTTTCAAGGGTATTTCAAGAAGATCATGGAAGGGGTCAGGATCGCCAGGAGCCATGGTATAAAAATAGACCTCTACCTCTTGAGCCCGAGGTACGGTCTTATCAGGGAGGAGGAGGTCGTTCTTCCGCATTTGGTAGACATAGAAAGTCTGAAAAAGAAAGATTTGGAGGCGCTCTGCGAAAAGCTTAGGATCGCTGAGAAGCTCTCCAGCATTATGCAGCAGCCCTACGACATTGTCATTCTCGTTCTGAAGAGGGAGCACCTGCCGCTTCTGGGTACGCTCAAAAAGGGTCTAAGCCTTTCAAACGCGGCTTCAAAGGTTATAGTTGTCTCGGCTCCCTCTTTGGCCAAGGTATTTGGCGAGCCCATCAAATTTGTTGGAATCAGGCAGATAGGCAAGAGAGCTGAGGCTTTTGTAAAACTGGTAGACTCGCTGACCGTCAGGACTCTCAAGGACTATTTCAAGGAAGCGAAATGAGCCCCTTCAGCTTTGCAATCTAATTCTTTTGACCACTTCTCTCTTTATTGCAAAATAAGATAGGGCTGCGGCAACAGCCCCCAATATGAGCGATGCGAGGACCCCACTCAAGGAGTATTGGAGGTTGTACTGTGATTCGCCAACGACTGATGTTCTGACCTGAGATGTCTGGTTGTCCCCCACAGAGAATGAAAAAGATTCGTTATTTTGAGGCGCCTTTTGATATTCGGGGGCGGCCTCGGTCCTTATCCCCTTTGATCTGAATTCCGCGGGGGATAAACCGGACAAAAGTAGGGGAGATGAGACCAACACAACACCGATTATTACTGCCAAGAGAGCGTTATAAGCAAGTCTCAAACCATTTCCCTCTTAAAAATAGGCTTTGAATGCTCTATAAATCTACACATTAGAACGGCCTCCTTAGCCATGCTCTGATGGTTTCTATCCAAGTGATGACGGCCGCGGTGGCGCCGAATATTATCGACATTGCGGTCTGGGGGGTGTTTTCTATGGGATAGATTATCAGATACGCGATCAGCATTGTGGTGAAGAGCACGGAATAAAAGAAGTACCTTGGGAGGGCTATCCCTGCAACCCTTATGAACTGGGAGAAGAGCTCAACCTTCACCTCCTTAGAGATCACATACTCCCCTCCGACCTCTTTTTTGACGAGGCCAAGATTGGCGAGCTTTTCCAAATGGTAAGACGCTACACTTGGGCTGCTGAGGTTGAGCTCCCTCATTATCTCTCTGGGACCTGCCGACCCTTTCTTCAAAAGCGCCCAGTACACCCTCAATGTGGTCCCCTTGAGCTCTGCCTCGACGTTCTCTTTATCGCGCCCCCCCCCCCCCGTTCACATTAGAACTTTTGTAGGTTTGTATTTAATAACGTTTAATGAAGTTTATTGTCAGCTGCCCGGCACTCAAACGTGTAGGATTCCTGCAGGCTTTCACCGAAATTTTGTGATGTCCTAGACTGTTGACAAAAACTCGTGAAAGGGATTTACTGCGAGTATTTTTTATATTTGGCATCCACCAGCAATTCAGAATGTCTTGATCTCTATAAACGGTTCTTGGGGACGTATGAGGGCGTAGGCCCCCTTATCAAGACCATACACATGTTTGGCCGAAAAGACCGTCAGAACCCTCCCAGCATGATCCCATCTGTAACCATTTTTTACGGGGGAGTGCCCCCTGACCAAGTATTTGACCCCAAACTTATCGAGTACTTTGAAAGAGACATCCGGCCCAAATAGCACCCCTGCCCCCCTATTAGACGGAGCTACGCCCCTGAGGCTTTCAGAGGGGTCGCTCCACAGNATAATCTCCAACTCATCCTCAGTCGGATCCTCTAGCCCCCTGAGGGTTAATTCGGGAGAGATNCCACCGTGAAGCAGGAGTGCAACCCCCTCGACGATAACTGCTACAGGCAAGGCTTTGTGCAGGTCCATTAGTGATTGGTAGACCTCCCTCCAAGATTCCCCATAGGCATCTTTCAAGTGCCAAGGCAGGTCATGNGGGTAGAACTCAATCAGATCAGCTGCCTCGTGGTTCCCCTTGAGCAGGAACACTTCATCTGGACGAGAGCATTTCATCTCCAATATCTTTTCGTAAACATCCAGAGGTGAGGGGCCTCTATCCGCGTAATCCCCAAGAAAAACTACCTTGCTCACTCCAACCTCACTCTCGAGCTCCCTTGTGATNGTGNCCAAAGATCTGTGATCTCCGTGTATGTCGCCAACTACGGCTATTGGCAGGTCCTTTATCTTGAGAAGTTTACCAGTCCTGAGTTTTTTATTCTCCTCATTAAGGATGACTCCCTTGGTCTGTTTTATGAGCTGTTTCAACTCTTCGAATTTTCCCATTTTGCTCGAACCACGCCATTACGAGTACTTATACTTTTACTTTATAAAAAATAAGCGCCAATGGCTTTAAATCGGAAAAATTGAACGAGCTTTTAATCCCCCGGAGATCCTTGTGGTGTCTTGCCCGTTTCGGCAAATGCAGATTTTCNATAACCGTAGATGCTGATGTTTTGAGCCCTTGCTTTGAAACTAGAGGCCGCCTTTGACCATGTAGAAGTCGTCTGAAAGATCAATCTTATTGGTGGAGCGTGCCCTGCTAATCTTATCAATGTCTGATCAATGAAAGGATGACCAAAAATTTGAAACTGGATACCTTTTTTAAACGTCAAACCTCAACGAACTCGGTCTCCTGTGATATACAAAATACAAAAATTGTAAAATGAGACGGGGCACAGGAATGGAATAAAACAAAATAAATCCCCCAGCAAATAGTCTATTGTATGTCGCACACGGGGTCGGCCTACCTTCCACTGCATGGAGGGTGGGCTCCTGCATGGCTGATCAAGCGAATGATAGCTCTAGCCAAGGGTATAGTCCTCATAATGGTTGACGAGTTTGGGAGGGCTGAATTTTTAAGAAGGATCTCAGACCCCTACTGGTTTCAGGCTTTGGGATGCACCCTCGGTTTTGACTGGCACTCCTCCGGCGTCACAACTGTTGTCACAGGAGTTTTAAAATCAGCCATAGATCCTCAAGAGACAGGGCTTGCAGTCTGCGGGGGGAAGGGCAAGCGCTCAAGAGAGACGCCTCTTGAGATAAGGAAGGCGGGGGAGATCTTCGGGCTCTCATCATCAAAGATCGATAGTTTAGTTTACGCGAGCAAAATGGGTGCAAAGGTGGATACTGCTGCCATCCAAGCAAACTATCAGCTGTACCATCATGCCTTTCTGATGTCTGAAGATGGCAGATGGTGCATAGTACAACAAGGGATGAACCCCGAGAATAAGTTGGCCCGGAGGTATCACTGGCTGTCAGAGAGCGTCGCTAGCTTCGTCGTCGAGCCCCATAAAGCAGTAGTTGGTCACAGGGAGGGGAAAGTCCTCAACATGACTGCAAAGGAGGCTGATGAGTGCCGAAGGACGTCGGTCGACATTGTAAATGATGATGTGAGGAAAATAAAGAGGCAACTGGCAATTGTAAGGGAGGAAAAACAGAAGTCGCTGATGGATTACATGGACGGCAGGGTGCTCGTGATGCCGTGGAAGATTAACTGGAAGGCCCTCGAGACGGCGTATAACCTGCGGCCTAGGAATTACGAGGAACTCTTGGGGATTGAGGGCATCGGACCTGCCACTGTGAGGGGACTAGCACTGATCTCAGACCTGATCTATGGTGCGCCACCGAGCTGGAGGGATCCTGTTCGTTACTCTTTTGCCTTCGGGGGCAAAGATGGTGTGCCTTTTCCGGTCCAGAAAAGGGAGATGGACGAGGCCATTGAGTTTTTGAGGATCGCGGTAGAACAAGCAAAGATTAATGAAAAGGAACGGCTAAATGCTCTCAAGAGGCTTAGGGCCTTTTCTAATCCAAGTCGATGATTGTAAGAACGAAGATGCGCACATTCATATGATGCATGTTAGGTGTAGATTGCAGGATTGCAATTAAAGTTTCAACAGAGCAAATGCCCTTTGGTCAACATATTTTATCCATTAAGTTTAAATAATACTATAGTGCCCACTATTATCCCACGGAGGGTAAAAATTGGACAAGGGTGTCAGCCGTTATAAAGGTGTTCGCCTTTTCAGATAAGTATCCAAATCCAAACCTAAGTAAGAATAAAAATAGAAAAAATGAAATAACCCCCTCCGCGATCTTGGAAGAGTCGTTGAAAAGGGTCTGCTCTAAGAAGCTGACGCTATTGCAGAAGCGAATTTTACTCCACATTGCGGAGACTGAGCACCTAGGTCTCACGTGTTCCGGGCAGGTCAGAGAGATCTCTCGACGAATGCGCATACCAGAATCCACCGTGAAGTGGAGCATCAGAGCGCTCAGGGACTTCTACCTCATAGAAGGTGGGACCCCTGAGAACAGGGGCGTTCCGGCGAAGGTCACGTATCCTGGACTATTGATCGCGGAAGGACTGAGGAGGGAGCATATGTGAGATCGAGCACCGTCTTGAGTCTTCTAATAATGGCACTGTGCTTCGTATCAGTCCCAGTCATTGCAGCGACAGTAGGCGGCTGGTATGCCTACTGGGGCACACTGCTTCTGAGCGTTGTGTGGAGTGCGGCGATCCTCTGGCTGAAGATATCACACTGGGAGGATGAATGATGACAGCGATACCTTTGCCTACGCCAGAATCAACAGTGGCTGTGAGTGTTGCTGTTTCATGCATGTTAGCCGTCAGTGTCGGCATTGGAATATACTTCTTCCGCAGAGCGAAGAATTTTGACGAATGGATGGTCGGGCATGGGGACATAGGCCCAATAGTGACAGGTTTGGCTTTAACGGCGACCTGGCTCAGCGGGTGGGCGATATTCGGGAATGCGGGCTTGGGCTACACCTATGGATGGTCTGGCTCTTGGCTCATAGGAACTGCAAACCTGATGGGTCTATCCCTCTGCGTTGTTTTAGGATACCGAATGCGCCGATACGCTGCCCTTGGGGCGAGGACGGTCCCAGAGGTCGTGAGGATAAGGTTTGATAGCAGGCTTTTGCAGGCACTTGCCGGGCTGACGATGATGATACTTCTGATAGTCTACAGCGTTGGGCAGTATAAGGCAATGGCGTCTGTTTGGCGCCTGACCACCGGCACAGATTGGCTCTGGAGCCTCGCGCTGACGGCCGTTCTCTGCGGAGTGTATCTTGCTCTCGGAGGCTACGCCGGAACTCAGTTCTCCTTGGCCCTACAGGGCGGCATATTCATGGTTGTTGGATGGATATTCGGCATAGCATCCATCTTCTGGGCCGGAGGACCAGCAAAGATAGCCGAGGCTATAGCAACGTCTAACTTCGTAAAACCAGGCGGGGCTACAACCCCAGTCTCACTAGCGGGCTATACCGCCCCGATCTCTCCGGCCTTTCCTGGTTACGACTGGATAGGAGTCACGGCTTCGCTCTTCATGTTCCTCTTCATGGCAACGGGCTTTCCCCACAACATTGTCAGGTTCTTGGGCCTCAGAAAAACCACTAAAAGAGAGTACACGTTACTGATGGTGATTGTGGCGCTTAACTGTGTGACGCCGCTGATGGTTGGTGCCATGGGGTTCGCAGCCAGGGCGGTCTGGGGATCTGACTTGATGACACTGGCGCCGGTGTATGGCGACGCGGCCGCGACGCTCGTGAGTATGGCCCTAGGGGGCCCTGTCGGCGGGGCGGTATTCTCCATGGCAGTATTCGCAGCTGCCGTTTCGACACTTGCTGGAATGGTAATGATAATGGCCACGAACGTGACAAGAGACCTTATCTACAATTTGGTTCCAAAAGCTAGCCCGCGGGCATTACTCTTGACTTCGAGGCTACTAATAATCCCATTCCTTGCAATACCGCTCTGGTGGACCTACACATCTCCGCCACCCATCCTGTCTGAGTTCATGTCCGGCTCAGCAGTGGCTCAGGCGGGAATATTCTTCTTTGTAGTGGCAGTCTCAATGTATTGGAAGAGGGCCACAAAGGTGGGAGCCATAGCCACCATCATTTACGGCATGGCAGTTGCATTGCTGCACCCATCAGTATACGGCAAGTTCGTCCCGCCTTTCAATCATTGGGGGATCTGGGCTTTAACACTCATCTTCGGTTGCGGTGCAATATATGTGGGACTCAGCCTTCTAACAAAACCTGCCCCGGAGGAGCGGTTGGCAAAACTCTTCACAAAACAGAGTTAGCAGAAGGGCAAGGAAACTCGGGCTCCTTCCTCTTTCATCCTGTTTCTTTTTTGTTTTTTTTTTTTTTATGTTTTTACCATTGTTTTTCTCTTTTCTATGTTTTGTCTTTCCTTCTCTTCCATCTCGGGCAACACTGTTTCCATGCTTTAATTGCAATACACTGTTATCCATCGATGAACCAAAATGCTTAAATATGAAAACCATGCCATCTTTTGGTCACTGGAGGAGTACTGGGTGAGCTCTTGGAGGAATTTAGTTTATCAATAATCTCCATGAGCCCGCAGTATCGCACTCTCCAGTCAGAGTTCTAAGGGGTGAATTGGTGTGCAGACCATTCTAAGGAGGAGTTGCGTTTACACCCTCTGAAGGGTGTTTCCAACCAAACCTTGAAAAAATAGAAAGAGACCTATTNGAAAAAATACAGAATGAAAGACTGAAAAAGGCCTTTAATAGGGCCAAAAAAATTCCCTTCTTAAGGAAAAAACTGAAGGAGGCAAACATCGATACAATCAGCGGAGTCGGGGATCTCCAGAGACTTCCCTTCACCACCAAAAAGGACCTCGCAGAGTGCTTCCCATTCGGAGCACTCGCNGTGCCACTGCAAAGGGTTCTGAGGATACACACATCATCTGGTACAACAAACAAACCGATAACCACTTTCTACACCAAGCGAGACCTCAGGATATGGTCCGAGTTAATGGCAAGGGGGCTTGCATGTGCAGGTGCCAGGAAGGGCGACGTATTCCAGAATACAACATCACAGGGCCTATTCACAGGAGGGCTTGGACTGATACAGGGTGCAGAGAGACTCGGCCTGACAGTAGTGCCCCTCGGTTCAGCAAATGCTGAAAAGCAGCTCGAGACCATGCGAGACTTTGGAGTCACGGTTTTCCACGCCATACCTTCCTTTGCGCTTCGCCTGATGGAGTGCCTAGAGTCCCAAAATGGGCTGAGATCTTCCCTCAAGATAAGGATCGGCGTTCTTGGCGCTGAGCCTTGGACCAAGGAGATGCGCAAGAAGATCGAGGAGGGTCTAGAGATAGACGCCTTCAACAATTACGGTTTAGCCGAGGTGGGCGGCCCTGGGGTAGCAATTGAGTGCCAGTCAAAGTCCGGGCTACACGTGTGGGAGGATCACTTCCTAGCCGAAATAATAGACCCGAAGACCGGCGAACAGCTAGGTTTAGAAGAGGAGGGGGAGCTCGTCATAACTCCGCTCTCGAGAGAGGCTATGCCGCTCCTGCGCTTTCGAACAGGCGACATCACACGGTTCATTGATGGCCCATGCGAATGCGGCAGGACTCACAGGAAGATAGACTGGATGAGGGGCAGAATTGATGACATGATTAAGGTGAGGGGGATTGGCATATACCCCTCAACAATAGAAAGGATAGTGGCATCCCACAAGGAGTCCAACGGAAACTTCCTGATCCTGCTCTCCGGAATTGACGACATTACTGTGAAAGTTGAAGTGAACAATGGATTTGCCAAAGATCAGGCAGTGATGGAACGTCTCAGGCATGAAATCTTTGAAGAGATAAAGGGCGCCACCCTTCTGAGAACAAACGTTGAGGTCTTGCCGCCTGGTAGTATCCCAAGGAGCGAGGGCAAGGCTAAGAGAGTCCTGGACACAAGGAGGTTGGTCTAAGGTGCGACCCTCATCCACAACTATACGAAGAATGAAACATTTGCTGGCAGGCGGCCTAGGTATGATGGCTTTTATCTTCTTCAATTTAGCACCGCTACCTGTGACGGTGGAGGGGCTATCGATCTCTGGCTTTCTTGTATTCTTTGGAATGCCCTCCCTCGCGGCTCTCTCAATAACGCCCTCGTTGTCCTCGGAGAGGATCCTTGGCATGCAGCCTTTAACATTCTTCTGTCTCGCCATTCCCATTGTTGTCCAAGTGGCAGTCCTACTGATTTGGGCCATAAAGTGGAGGGCGCCAGATTAGGAGGGGGTTTTCATGGCTAATATAGACTTGGTCGGTTTGGGTGTTTTCGCCGCTTACATAGTTGCCATTGCAGTTATTGGCTACTTTGGTGCTAGGAGGACAAAGACCACAGCCGATTTCGTGGCAGCCTCCGGGCAGCTGGGTTTCTGGACCTATGTGCTTCTGATGGTTGGCGCAGTCACAAGCGGCATGACCATAATAGGCGTAGCCGGTCTCGGCTTTCAGAGCGGTTGGGCGAACCTTTGGGAGAGAGTGATAGGCCCGCCATTCGCCGTATCATTCTGCACAGTTCTAGTTGGCTACAAGATGTGGACGCTCAGGAACAAGTACAGGATCTGGACCATGCAGGACTACTTTGCTACGCGCTACGAAGACCCAAGAACTTTGAGGGCTTTGGCGGGAATAGTCTCGGTGGTCACATGTTTTGCCTACCTGATAGGGCAGTACACCGCGGTAGGGGTCGTCACAGAGGTGGTACTTGGAATACCTTACTCGGTTGGCTCCTTGATAGCATTGGTGATAGTCGTGGGCTACGTGATGGGCGGCGGGATGTTTTCAACTGCTTGGACGACCTTCCTGCAATCGTTGATAATGATCGTGGGAGTATTCATCACGGCCCCACTGATAATAAACTGGATGGGAGGGTGGATTGCCTTCAATGAACTCGTATCGCAGGTCCCGGTGCTGCAACAGATCGTGAGGGGCCAGGCCCCGGGCTACCTATTCGGGACTTTCTTGGACCAGCCGTTCGGTCCGGCAGGGATGCCGCTGGTTGGCTGGGCATACAACCTGACCCTCTTTGGAATAACTGTGCCGCTGGGTCTTCTGGTTGCACCCCATATAGTAAATAATGTCCTATGCTTTAAGGAGTCCAAATACACGAGGTGGGGCCCCCTAATAATGTACGTGCTAGGGGTACCATTGATCCTAGGAACCTCACTGATAGGCTTAGCTGCTAGGGTAGCATGGGCCCAAGGGCAACTTAACATTGCGTCGCTGACGCTTGAGGGCGGTGTCACTGTTGCCTGGAATGACATGGCCTACCCGACTATAGCCAAAGCCGCGCTGCCATACGGGATCTTCATACTTCTGCTACCTTCTGTGCTGGCCGCTGTAATGTCGACCACAGACAGGTTACTCGTTACGGCCGCGAGCAATGTATCATACGATCTGGTGAAGAATGTGCTGAGACCTAATACTTCTGAAAAAGCGACAGTTTGGATAAACAGGCTAGTCGTACTTATACTCGGGGTGTCCTCTTGGTACATCTCCTTGACCCCTCAGCCAATGCTTGCCTGGTTCATATGGGCAGCGTTGTCCCTGATGGTCAACTGCTTCTTCTGGCCAATCATAGGCGGACTCTACTGGAAGAGGATGAATAAGCATGCGGCGAGGTGGGGGATGCTGACCGGCTTCGTGGTGACGTTGATATCATTTGCTATTTGGGGCAAGAACATCATAATCCCTGGCGTTGTGGCGCTTTATGCTGTGGTGCCAGGCTTTATAGCCAGTACTGCGGTTACGCTCGCATTGGCATTTCTGACAAAACCACACTCAGAGGCTCTCCTAAGGGAGACTCTGACGGGCCTATTCATTAAATCAGGCACCCCTGCAAAACATTAACTTTTTTATTTTTCATATTGTTATAACGTATTTTTTACCTTTGACTAAAAAATTCTTGACAGAAGTGGATGCGGCGACCGCCTCCCCACCTGCGGGCGGGGAATTCCCTCCGAGAGAGTTAAAAGCTGGGACCATTTATCTGATTTTGCAATAAATGTTCCACCTCTCTAGAGCATTATAGGGTGTTGTTATGGTGACCCTACTCATAATTGGTCCTGCAGGCTCAGGTAAGAGTACGCTGACCAAGTCCTTTGGCGAGTGGCTGGAAGACGAGGGAATGAGGGTGGATTACGTAAACTTGGATCCAGGGGCAGAAATTTTGCCCTTTAAACCTTCATTCGATGTCAGAGGCATCGTGAAGGTCGAGGATTTGATGCACAGGGAGGGTCTTGGACCAAACGGAGCACTCATAAGGGCTGCCGAGATCATGGAGAAGAGGTTTCAGGAAGTTTTAGAGCCGATCTCTGCACTCTCTCCAGATTACTTACTTGTCGACACACCAGGGCAGATGGAGATCTTCCTATTCAGAACTTTGGGACCAAGGCTGGCATCCTCTTTGAGGGGCAGGGTTGTCTCCGTGTTTCTCATCGATCCGGCCCTCATGAGGAAGCCAAACGACTTCATGGTGTTGAAGATGTTGGGACTAGTCGTGGAGTTGAGGTTAGGAGTCCCGTCCATAGAAGTTGTGAACAAATGTGACCTCATGAACGACTCCTCCCAGAGGGTTTTGGAAGATTTTACAAAGATGGACCTGGAGGGACTCTCAGGGAGTTTGGCAGAGGAGCTTCGCGGGGTGATAGACAAATTAGAGAAGAAAAAGCGGACTTTGATGGTCTCCGCGACCAAGGGTACTGGGTTTTTAGACCTTTACAAGGCAATAGGCGAGGCGTTCTGCGCCTGTGGCGACATGACCTAGCTCCTTGGTATTTCCATCTTCCTCCCTACGAATGCTCTGAAGATGTCGGTCCCGCTTATGAGACCAATCAGTTGCCCGTTTCCATTTCTCACAGCGAGTCTCCAGACATTCCACCTCCTCATGAGGGCGGCGGCCTTAGAGATGTCCTCCTCCGCTTCAACCGTGAGCAGAGGTGTTGACATTATGTTGCTCAAAGAGATGTCCTTTCCTAAACTCCCCAGGGAGATTACCTTGTACAGTATGTCTCTCATGGTAACAATGCCTATGGGAACGTCGCCATCCGTTATAATCAGGCTCCCCACGTTTGACTCTTTCATGTACTTTGCTGCCTCGTACGCGGAGACTCTCCTGTCTATTGTTTTAACATCAGGAATCATCAGATCCTTTACCTTCGCCTGTGAGAGCAGCCTGTTCAGGATCTTCCCACTTGGTGTTCTTGGAATGCTGCTGACAAACTCGTAAATTCTGGGAACCTTGAATGCTGCTAAGTTGTTGCGGCAGTACTCGTCCAGCTCCTTCTCTGTAGCGGTAGTGCCGTCCTTCAAGACTATGTAAGCCTTGACGCTCTCACCCCTTACTGGGTCGGGTATTCCCACGACAGCGACCTCCTTTACTTTGGGATGGGTGTGGAGCACCTCCTCGACTTCCCGCGGAAAGACCTTGAAACCTCCGGAGATGATCATCTCTTTCTTCCTGCCCACTATGTGCAGGTACCCTTCCTCGTCGATCTTCCCCAGATCACCTGTGTGGAACCACCCGTTTCTGAAGGCTTCCTCGGTCTCTTGGGGTCTGTTCCAGTAACCTTTCATTACGTTCGGACCCCTCACTACTATCTCGCCGACCTCGTTGACCGGCAGCGGGTTGTCCTCATCGTCAACGATCTTGACTTCGACTCCGGGAATGGGCAAACCTACAGATCCGGGCTTTCTCTTCCCTTTGAGGGGGTTTGAGGCTATTACAACTGCAGTCTCGGTCATCCCGTACCTCTCCAGGAGCTCAAAGCCGTATCTTTCTTTGAACTTCTCCATGGCGTCGACTGGCATTGGCGCTGAGCCCACTGTCCAAAGCCTCATGCTCGACAGATCGTATTTGCAGTCATCCAACTCGAGCAGCTTTATGTACATGGTGGGGACCCCCATGAAAACGGTGCACTTGTACTTTTCTATCCCCTCCATCACTTTTTTGGCATCAAACCTCTCCAACAGGACCATTGTGTAGCCGCAGTAAACCATCCCGTGAACCGCGATGCCGAGCCCGTGAACATGAAACATTGGCAGAGCCATCATCAGCTTGTCTCTATCCGTGAGCTCCCAAAGTTGTGAAAGGGTGGAGATNTTTGATATGAAGTTGGAGTGGGTGATCATTGCCCCCTTGGCGCTGCCAGTCGTGCCTGAGGTGTAGCATATAACAGCCACATCATCGTCAGCATTTCTTANATCCGTCGGTTTATCGACACCGTTCTCCAAAAGCCTGTAAAAGGAGAGNCACCCCTCAGGCACATTTGAGGAAGTTACAATGATCTCTCTCAAAGATTTAAGATCGTTTCTAACCTCTAAGACGTAGGGGAGGTTGCCCTCGGAAGTCACCATGACAGTAGCCCCAGAGTCGTTGACCATGTGCACAAGTTCGCGCTTTCTGTACATAACGTTGAGCGGGACTGTGATGCAGCCCGCCTTGATTATCCCGAAATGGGAGACAACGAACTCTGGGGAGTTCTGCATGAAGATGCAGACCCTGTCGCCCTTGGTCAGCCCCTTTTCAAGGAGGGCGTGGGCNAACTTATTGCTCATCGAGTCTAAATCCTTGAAGGAGTATTCCTTGTCGTTCCAAACTATGGCGGCTTTCTCCCCGAAATTTTCGGCGCTCTTTGAGAGTATCTGGTCGAGTGGCATTTTAGGTCGTTCAAGATCCAACATAAATATTAATAAGCGTTGTTAATAATTATAATTACTTCGTTATAAATTCAAAAGGTGGCACCTTTACTTGTCCTCCCTTACGTCACCCCAAAAGGAAATNATGGTCGCCCTCATAGAGTTGTATGAAAAAAAGAAGAGTCTTGTGAAGAGTAAAGACATAGCGGTGAAGACTGGAAGGGACGAAGGGACAATAAGAAACATAATGCCGGTCCTGAGGGCGCTGGGTCTGGTTGAGGCAGTCCCTGGTCCAAAGGGAGGGTACATGCCAACGAGCAAGGCCTATGAGAGCTTCAGCATACCAAAGCAGTTCAGGACCCTGACAGTTCCAATCTATCGTAGGAACGGCGAAAACGCNGGGGTGACCGTGACGGACATACTTTTCAAGAGCGTTTATAGCCCAGATTTCTGCCAAGTGCTGCTAAAGGTTGTTGGAGACGTCTCCAAGCTCGACGTTGGTGAAGAACTCGTGGTTGGACCTACNCCCTCCGGAAGGATGGTCATCGAAGGGAGGATAGTTGGCAGAGACGAAATACACGGGGAAATATTGCTGGAGGTCATAAACATCGTCAGCATACCCAAAGAGAAAGTGCGAAACCTCATGTCNAAGAGGCTCGTGTCTGTCCCTCCCAATATCTCAATAAAAGAAGCCGCCGGAATCCTTTATAGGGAATTCATAAGAGCCGCGCCCGTAATTGATGGGGATTCTTTGGTAGGCATAATAACTGGATCTGATGTGGCGAGGTGCGCGAGTGAGGACAAGCTTAACCAGATGGTTGCAGAGGCCACGAGTCGAAGACCAGTCACCATTGGCATGGATGAAGATATACTGGAGGCAATGAACAAGATGCGCAGGTCCAGCATTGGGCGGCTTGTGGTTGTAGACGATCAAAATAGACCTGTAGGAATAATAACAAGGACGGACCTCTTGTCTCGGATGCTGAAGCCATTTGAGATGGTCGAGACTGTGCAAAAGTGAGCTATTTGCCAGACAAGGCCCTTGAGACGGCGAAGAGATCTGGCGGGATCTCGACAGGTCTGCCGCATACCCTGATGACCTCTTCCGGGTCCTTAAGCAGGTGACCTGTGCAGACGCACACCACCTCATCCTCGTTACCTAGCATCCCCTTCGATACTGCTCTCTTTACGCCTGCAACAGAAGCAGCACTCGCAGGCTCAACGCCAATCCCCTCTAGAGTGGCTATAACGCGCTGAGCCTCTACGATCTCATCGTCAGATACAGATTCGTAAAGCCCATTTGACTCCTTTATTGCCATAACGGCCTTTGGCCAATTTACCGGGTTGCCAATCCTTATGGCTGTGGCCAATGTTTCTGGATTTGACAGGGGCACCAAAGTTTCCAAGTTCTTCCTGAGCATGTTCACCACAGGCGCAGCACCTTCTGCCTGAACACCAAACATTCTAGGCAGNCGGTCAATTATTCCAGCACTTTTGAATTCTCTAAACCCTTTCCATATGGCAGATATGTTCCCACAATTTCCCATAGGCACAGCAACAAACTCGGGTACATGGCCCAGCTGGTCGACCACCTCAAAGGCCAAGGTCTTCTGACCCTCAAGCCTCCAGGGGTTCACGCTGTTCAAAAGGTAAATTTCCATCTTGACTGAGAGTTCCATCACCAACTTCAGCGCGTCGTCGAAGTTCCCCCTGACAGATATCACCTTTGCACCATGCATCAGTGCTTGGGCGAGCTTTCCCATGGCCACTTTTTCCGCTGGCAGAAGCACATAACAAGTCAAGCCTGCCCTTGCCGCATAAGCGGACAGCGATGCGGAGGTGTTTCCAGTCGAGGCGCATGCCACCGCCTTAGATCCTAGGCTCTTTGCCTTCGTCACGCCCAAAGTCATACCGCGGTCCTTGAAGCTCCCCGTGGGATTAGCCCCTTCGTACTTTATGTAAAGACTTTTTACGCCGGCCCATTTGGCCAGCCTCTCACACCTGTAGAGAGGTGTACCCCCTTCCCTCAGAGTTACAATCTCAGAGCCTTCTTCCACCGGCAGGAACTCTTCGTAGCGCCATACGCCCAGAGGTCTATCTGCCATATCATCAAGTGAGACCTTAGGAGGTTCGATCACGACCTCCAACAGGGAGCCACAACTCCTGCAAACGTAAATTACCTCATCACTGCNGAACTCTCTCTTACACTTTATGCACCTTAGCTTGGACTTAGGAAACAACCCTTACACCCTCTCCAGCATTCCTATGCACCGAGTAGCTGGACCTGATCCCCTCCTCCTCCAGAATTGACTTAAGGACCTTTCCCAATTCTCTCCCCAAGTTGGTGGGACAGAGTGCGAACACCGAGGGTCCAGCCCCGCTTATGGAGAAACCATGCGCCCCTGACTCCAAGGCACACTTTTTCATTTCATTGAACTTTGGTATCAACTTTGCCCTAACGGGCTCAATGACGACATCGGATGATATCCCCTCCCCCATCAATATAGGATCTCNTNTCATGAGGCCCACCAGCAAGTTTCCAAAGGCCTGAGTCTGCCTGACCATATCCTGGAGGGGAACTTCCCTCGGGAGTATCTGCCTGGCAATTTTTGTTTTCTCCTCTCCGATCTCAACTTCAGGGGTTATTACAACTATCTCTAGGTCTCCCATTGCCTCAAAGCGGATGACCCTGGTCGGTTTGAACGAGGAGATGAACACGACCCCTCCAAAGAGGGCGGGGGCTACGTTGTCGGCGTGGGGGGACCCGCACGCAGCTCTCTCTCCCTCCATGGCGCACTGAAGGACCTCTTCTCCCTTCAACGGCATGCCGAGCAAAACGTTAACGGAGTATGCCCCAGCGGCCGAGGACGCCCCTGAGCTGCCAAGTCCACTCCTAGGGGGGACTCCCTTTATGACCTTCATTCTCAGGGAGAGGTCGCCCCTTCCAGCCCTTTCGAGGACCGCCCTACCTGCCACCGCTGCAGAATTCTTCTTGGGGTCACATGAGATGCCCTGGGACCCTAAGCCCTCAACCTCAACAATGTCTCTGCTATCTCTTTCTAGCGACGCCACCACAATGTCCCGTGGTTCATCTAACGCCATGCCAATGACGTCGTAACCCGGTCCCAAGTTGGCTATGGTGGCGGGGGCTGAAACTTTGACNATTAATTTGGGGGGCGATGAAGCCATTCAGTGTCACTCTTTTAAGGTATGCATTTGAGCGAATACTAATATTTTGCTACGCCACACTCGAAGAACCTCAGCCTAGCCCAAGATCTGATTCGTGGGGGTATTCAGAGCTCAAAGCAGATCGGTATTCCCTATGGGATAGGATTCAATTCTAACACAGCCTGAGCTCAATTGTAATTGGGGTTCCTATCTACGCTGAAATGCGGAGACCTTGGTCATCAACAAGTTTTGTCCCCCTTTTGTGCTCGCCTCTGTCTATCGCTATAACGGTCTCGGGTTCATCGGGAACTTCAACAGCCTTCTTTAGAACGAAATGAGCATACCACTCTCCGTCGCGTTTAACCAT
>QNVH01000021.1 GCA_004347955.1 Thermoproteota archaeon
CGGCTCCAAGTTTGTACACCGTAAGCCATGCTATAACATAGTCTGCAGACTTGTAAACTGCTAGTATGTTTGGAGCTTGACCTGTAACGGTCAGGTATTTTGTGACTTCCCCTAAGTAGCAGTAGGCAGGGCATGTGACGCCGAAGATTATCCCGCCCATCAATCCCCACAGCCACAGAGTGCTCGGTTTCTTGATACCATAGAGCTTCTGGACTATGGCGGGCTGACCAGCTAGACCGAAGGATGACAGGAAGAACGCCCAGCTGATCCACAGGTACCAAGCAGCGCCTGCCGCTGCCTGGTCTATATTTGTCCAAGCCGCGCCGCCTGGGGATTGAACGATAGTTGCGAGCATGTTTGCGTAACCGCCGGTCCACATGTAGCCCATTGCGACAGCGATCAGCGACGCCACGATCATCATTGAAACGTTCAATGCATTGATGATCGCGCCGGCTATGAATCCGCCAAGTATTATGTAGACAACCGATATTGCAATTCCAAGTGCCGCACCGGTGATGTAGTCAACGCCCAATATTGTGCTGAGCAGGATGCCAAGGGCCTTGAATTGCGCAGTTGCATAGAAAACGCATGCGATGACTATGCCGACGGCGGCAAAAATTCTGATAAGTCTGCCACCGTAAACCTCGCCCAAAAAGTCCGGCATGGTCATCAGGTTATATTTTCTGGCGGCGATTCGCATCCAACGACCCAAGAATAAGACTGTTATCGGGAACCCAGCCATCATAGGCAGACAGAGTGCCCAGTGCTGAAAAGGTCCTGAGGCGTAAATGGCGCCAGGTAGACCGAAGAAGGCCCACGCGGAGACGGCGGCACCTGCGCTCCACATCCCAAGCATCCAAACGGGTATCGCTCTGCCTCCAACCATGAAGTCTCCGGAGCTCTTGATTCTCTTCCTAGACCAGACACCGACTCCTAAAATCAGCAAGATCCATATGACTATAATCGCAGCCTCGATTAGAATTCCAGTTTCTGCCATTATTACCACCTCACAGCTCCTGTATTAGGTCGGGGTGTTTTTTTGCCCAAGAACGCCACCACAGCATCGTGACTATTGGTATGATGAACCAGCAAAGCCACTCCATAACATAATTCAGGAGAAGTGTGCCTGTCCACGGACCTCCAGGTAGACCGTAGCCAGGTAAGCCCCAGCCTGGAATGCCGCGAAGCCAGTCCAGTAGAATCAGTATCGCATACTCTCCCAAGAATAGAAGGTCCAACAAGGTTTTCTCACCATTCTGTTTTGATCTACTTTACTTAGATTTGTGTTTATATAAGTTACTGGGTTGCTATAAAAAACCTTATTAATCTGGTCTAACTATCTAGAGAGTTTGCAGACGTTCTAGATAATTTAATTTATAAATATTTAACACATGTTCTGGAAATCCGTTAAAATTTATATTAAAATACTTATTATCTAAAAGGAAAAACTTGACGTAAACCTAAAAATGTAAATACTGCGAATTGTAAGTAATAGGCGGGGTAAAAATGGCAGAGCCAGAGAAGGAGAGGGACAGAAACATCATACCTCCTACGAAGTACCTTGTAGCGCTATTTCTGATTCAGATAGCCCTAATTGGGGGAGGAGGGGCCCTTGCTTTCTCTGGTGTCGGTAAGGTCTTCATGGAAAACCTCTACCAGTATAGTAAGATCGAAATGGGCAGGGAGGGGTCTGTTCAATACATTTACTCAATGAGCGAGGCAGGTTATATCTCAGTAGATTTGGGGGTGGATATGAAGACAAAGTACAACGAGACGCACATGGTTGTTTACTGGTACATGAATATTAAGCTAAAGCCAGGAAGTACGATAATTGACCTGGTAAAGAACTACGACAAAGCCGAGAAGGTTGAATTGAGAGTTTACCCAGTAGATAATCCATCCAAATGGATTGTGATAGAAGATTATAACGTCAGTAACTATCCGATTGATGTCGAATACGGGGAAGTAGGCGGTTTGAGGTACATAGTTGCAATTAATGGAATTAAGGCAGATCCTGGCAGCCTTGAACAGTGGATGATTTATATCTGGGATCCAAACCTCCAATATTTCCAGTATGTGGCAGCACCGCCAGACAAGTTTCCGGTATATAACCTCGACAGCTTCGTCTTCCTATTTGACAAGTTTGGAGCCTTTCCGCCAGATTGTTGCAGTGGATCTTTGAAGTGGGAATACTCTGGGTACCAAGGTCCCGGAAAGTGATGTGAACTCATTTTCGATTCATTGCATTATGTTCTCAAGGTCATTCTTTACATACACATCTGAAAGACCTTATTATTTCGAGAGCCTTGTCACCCATGTCCGAGCCTTTTTCTGGAGGGCGGTATTGCAATAGAATGAAACGGTTAGAGTTTTTACAAAAGATGCCAAGACCTATAATGTAATCAGAGATCTCTTTCCTTGGAAATTTTCTCACGGCTCTGTAGGATAGCTTGTGAAAATAATAATCGTGGTCAGGGTCGCTATCCCAGGGGTAGGTCTCGAGTTTTGGATCCAATATATCTGGATCCTCCTTGATACGCTCTATGTTCTCCTTGAAGAAGTCTTCCGGGGAGGGGTACTTCTGCAGAACCTTATTCAGGTCGTTCCAATCCATCTTTATCATGTTGCCGACACTGCCGTGTACCTCGACCGTCCCCTCATAAAAAACAGAGTCTTTCCACAGGATAATTTTGTACTCCTTCGGGATATCCAACTGTAGCCCATAAATCTGGAATATCATAAAAAGCCTACCAAAAAAAAGTGTTAGCGTACGACGTGTACGCTGCAGTGGGCATTTTTGACAACGTATTCGGCGACGCTTCCAAGGAGGGCGCGCTTTACACCGGTCAGTCCCCTGGAACCTATCACAGTGAGGGCGCAGCCCTGCTTCTCCGCCTCGGTGACGAAGCCGGCGCCGGGGTTATCCCAAGTGGGCACAATCTTGGATTCAACGACCTTAACCCCCTCTTTCTTGGCTTGTTCCTCGTACTTCTTTAAGAGGGGCTCTATCTTTTCGGCCACTTCCTTTGGTACCGTTGGCGGGTAAGGAGGAATGTCGCCCAACAATGCAATTGCTGGCGGGGAGTATATGGAGACGATGAGAAGGCGCGCATCGTACCTTTTCGCCATGTCTACAGCAACCTCGAAGGCTTTCTCTGCGGGTTTAGACCCGTCTACACCAACCATTATTGTCTTGTACATATTTCATCGCCTTGAATTTATTTTACACTCTCCAACTTTTTAAGGTTTGGTGTTTTTTGTGCAGTGGCAATCGAAACTCTTAATAGCATCTCTAATAACTGGCTCGTCCGGATTTTCCTTCTTTGGATCAAAGCGGGAATAGACGATTATGAACCTGTTGGAGTGAAGGCAGTATAGGCACTTGCTGACGATCTTCATGGAGACGGTCTTGCTGAAAGGCTGCTTGTACACATATGTGAATTCGTGGGGAAGGGATTCATGTTCCTCAGTCCTTGTGGGCGATTCTTTTGTGAAGTCGATTGATTTTACGTTCTTATTCTTCTTCATCTCCTCAATGTAGTTGTTGAGAAAATCTTCGACTGTGGGGCTTTTTGATCTGTGTTTTTCAAGGTTTTCCCATATTATATCCAAGGTTGATCCGTGGGGCGTGGAGAAGCTCATTATCCCGGCGCCATACTGTGATTTTCGATCTATTGAAAGCTTCCAGTCATTGGGGACTTGCATCTCAAAATCATACAAGGCAAATCTCAATAAATTCACCAACAACCAATAGGTCCAAGAATTTATATTTCTTGCGCAATACTCTTCACTGAGGGGGGAGCAAATGGATATCAAAGTAGTTAAATTGAGAATGCCCAGAGATTCAAACGTGATAGTCGGGCAGACTCATTTCATAAAGAGCGTCGAGGACATATATGAGGCGATAACAACAACAGCTCCAAGGGCCAAGTTTGGGGTCGCCTTCTGCGAGGCTTCTGGTGCCTGTTTGATCAGATATGACGGGAATGACGAAGAGCTGAAAGAAGCTGCCGTCGCTGCATGTAAGGAGATAGGGGCAGGTCACGTGTTTGTGGTCTTTCTCAGAGAGGCATACCCGATCAACGTACTCAACTCGCTGAAAAACGTGCAGGAGGTCTGCAGCATATTCTGTGCAACGGCGAACCCCGTGGAACTCGTAATTGCGGAGACCGAACAGGGAAGGGGCGTCCTCGGCGTAATTGATGGTAGTTCTCCCAAAGGGGTCGAGGGCGATTCTGACAAGGAGGAGCGCCTGAGATTCCTGAGAAAGATAGGTTACAAGAGATGATGCTTTCAGCAACACGTGGCTGAAGCCCATGGGCTTCCTCGCAGCGGGATGTGAGAAGGTTTATTTATGGGAATTCCAAATAATTATCTGAACTTTTAACTGTGGTGGAAAATGCTAGCAAAAAGTACCAAAAATCGAGGTTTTGGACTTGAAAGGTAGGCGAAATTGTGAGGCGACTTGTCCCCACTTCAGGTGTGGACAGAGAGCACTGCAGTTGAGATCCAGATACCCCCAACAGTATGGCGGCCAGAGGGGGAATCCGTGGGATAGAAGGGTGCAGTCCGATGCGACCCCGTACTGCAACTGGGTGGGCGATCTGTGCGTAGCAGCAAAATGTAATTATGCGTTCTGCGAAAGGAGAGCGCTGCTCCCAGACGGTTCTTGTGGTCTTGAGGAGAGAGAGTACCAGAGGCAGCCCAGAAGCATCGAAGAAGAAGCCAGGCGGGAAGAGATGGCATTGAAGACGGCGCAGATGAAGCTGCTGAAAAAGACTGGGAAGTTCTTCGTTGAGTAAAATCCCACTTTCTTTTTTTACTCTACCTGGATTCACTTCGACCTTTTGTTTAGAGGCCTGCTGCAGACTGGGCAGTTTGAATTTCTTTTTATGGAGATCTCCTGGAAGCTCATATCTTCTCCATCGTAGACCACAAGCCGACCAACAGCAGGCCTGCCTATCCCTGTAATTAGTTTTATCGCCTCGGTGGCTTCAAGGCACCCCATCACGCCCGGGGTCGTTCCTAGGACAGGGAAACGCTCAGGCTTTGGGGGCTCGCCAGGATACATACATTTAAGGCACGGGCCTTCATGGGGAATTATCGTCATCAAGTATCCCTCCATTCCGTAAACAGCAGCATAAATGTAGGGGACTTCGTTTCTCACTGCGAATTCGTTAATTATCATGCGCGTCTGAAGGTTGTCCTGACCGTCCACGATTATATCTACCCCCTTCATCAGGTCATCGATGTTTTCATCGGTGATCTTTTCATTTATGGCGTCGATGTGAACGTTCGGGTTAAGGAGCGATAGTTTCATCGCGGCAGATTCGACCTTAGGACGGTCTATGTCGTTGCTCCAGTGCAGGATCTGCCTGTTGAGGTTTGACAATTCGACGACATCGCAGTCTATCAGCCGCAGATATCCGACGCCCGCGGCTGCAAGATAATATGACGCTGGGCTTCCAAGCCCCCCTATACCAGCAACCGCAACCTTGGAGGAGAACAATTTTTTCTGACCCTCGATTCCAAAGCCTCGAATCATCATCTGGCGGCTGTACCTTAGAAATTCACGATCCGATGCCATTTACATCTCCACATCTTCTGGGATGGGTAAAGAAATAAATATTTACGCTCCCAGAATTTGAGGGTAAGCCAGGGTGGCCGAGCGGTTTAGGCGGCGGGCTGCAGACCCGCTACACTGAGGTTCGAATCCTCACCCTGGCTCCATTGGTGATCATATGGGCATAAGAAGCTCCGATGTAAAGGAGGCTATTGGAGATTTAATCAAAGTTATATCTGTCCTGAGGAGGACCTCCCCAGATCACCGCATGAGCGAGAGCCAGAAGGAAGAGATCATCAAGTATTTAGACAGCGCAAGGAGCCGCCTCGAAAAANTGAGAGAGGGTTTGAAATCATGAAGATCCCGAAGGAGAGGCTTGAAAAATACAAAGGATTGAGGAGAGACTTTGCGGAGGAGGAATACATAAACCTCCAGCCAATACAGCGAGGAGGGATCCTCACAGAGGAGGCTATGAGGGCAATACTGGAGTTTGGGGACGGTTATTCGACGTGTGACTGGTGCCCACCAAAGACCGCGAGGCTCGACATGATAACAAACCCGCCTATCCAAGATTTTTACAAGGATCTCGCGGAATTCCTGGGCATGGACGTTGCCAGGGTGGTGACCAGGTGCAGGGAGGCCAAGTTCATAGCCTTCAAGATGCTCGGCAGACCAGGAGATTATGTGGTGCTGGACAGCACCGCTCATTATTCGAGTTACATCGCCGCAGAACTTGCCGATATGAGGGTCAAGGAGGTCCCAAACAGCGGTCCTCCGGAATTCAGGGTTGACTTGAACGAATATGCCACAAAGATAGAGGAAGTGAAAGAGGAGTGCGGCAGACCCCCGGCAGTCATCCTCTTGACGCATGTGGACTACCTTTACGGCAACCTGAANGATGCAAAAATTGTCGGTAAGATAGCAAGAGATTATGGTGTTCCCTTCATACTGAATTGCGCCTACACCGCTGGAGTGATGCCAGTNGATGGCAAGGAACTCGGTGCCGACATCATAACCAGCAGCGGGCACAAAAGCTGGGCAGCTAGCGCCCCCACAGGGATACTTGCGTTCAACAGGTCCTTGGAAGGTAAGCTTGCGACCCGCTCAAAGATCGAGGGAGATCTGACAAAGAGAAAGTTCGGGGCAAAGGAGCTAGCCATGCTCGGGTGCACTGTTATGGGGGCGCCNCTCATAACACTGATGGCATCATTTCCGGAAGTTGTGAGCAGGGTGGAGAGGTGGGGAGAGGAGATCGAGAAGGTGAGGTACCTCGTATCGGAGCTTGAGAGAATTGAGGGTGTTAGGCAGTTGGGGATAAGACCAAAGTTGCACACCCTCACCCATATGGAGACAGAGGGCTTCTACAAAATCTCCCTGGCACACAAAAGGAAGGGGTACTTCTTGTACGATGAATTGAGGGAGAGGAAGATAGTTGGGATTCAGCCAGGGTTGACAAAACACTTCAAGTTCAACACTTATGGGCTGACATGGGACCAGATAAGGTATGTCAGAGATGCCTTCTTTGATATAGCAAAAAAATACGGACTGAGTGTCAGCTGAAATTTAGAAGACTCAAAGACCTACCCTCTTCAACAAAATCTCAGGGTTNTTGAATAAAACAGTCTCGGCCTCTGATTGGCTGAGGCCTGCGCCCTTAGCCACAACAAGCGCCGCTTCCGGAGAGAGGTGGTCGCCTATGTCGTGTGCGTCTGAGTTTACCAAGAGTTTTGCGCCAATTTCGGTGGCTAGCCTTGCCACCCGCCCATTTCCAAGGCAGTGCCCGCACCTGTAAGATAGTTCCAGAAAGATCCCGTTGTCCTTTGCGCTGGAGACTGCGTCATCCGAGATCATGCCAGGGTGGGCCAATATGTCCACATCGTTGCACACGCATGCAGACGCGTTAGTTCCAGGCGGCACCGGTTCGACCGGCGTTTCTCCATGGACGACTACCACCTTTGCTCCGTATTTTTTTGCCTCTCTGGCTAGAATTGGAATGCTCTTGGGGGGCACATGGGTCAGTTCTACGCCAGGGATGAGTGTAAAATCAGAATAGTATTTTGATACAAATTCTGAGGCAAGGACTAATTTTTTTATTATAGACTCCATGTTGGAGGAGTCGGCGTGGTCTGTGATTGCTATGGCACGGTTATTCAAGATGTATGCCCGCCTGACTATCTCAGAGGGGATGAGCTCACCATCGCTGAAAA
The DNA here is from genome assembly GCA_004347955.1 of Thermoproteota archaeon. Lineage (GTDB taxonomy): Archaea > Thermoproteota > Methanomethylicia > Methanomethylicales > Methanomethylicaceae > WYZ-LMO10. Next base: position 7,771 of record QNVH01000021.1, read on the forward strand.
GTGAGTGCATGTGGAAATCGCAGATTTTCTGCATGAGGGAATTTAATTCTCTGACTGTTATATATGTTATGTCATTCCATTCAAAATACACTGAGTCATAAATTCTATTTTTCCTTAAATGTTGTAGGATGTCTTGCTCAAGTTGGCGGGAAGACCCGACCTAGAGGCAGAGTAGTTCCCTTAAATTCAACCGCAATTATTATAAGGTCTTTCCCTTATCCATCAAGGGCGTGGACAGGCCACGCCATGGTGAACCTCATGCAGAATAGTGGACCAAAAGTTACACCTTGGGAGGTCAGGGGCGAGGTAGATTACGNACAGCTGATTAAAGAGTTTGGGGTCGAGCCACTTAACGAAGCCCTCATCAACAGGATTCAAAGGCACGCAGGGTACCTTCACGTGCTTCTCCGAAGGAATGTCTTTTTTGCCCACAGAGAGTTCGGAGAGTGGATGGACTCCTATGAGAGNGGGGTAGAGACGGTACTGTACACTGGGAGGGGACCGTCAGGATATACGCATCTCGGTCATCTGGTCCCATGGATCTTCACAAAGTATCTTCAAGACACNTTCAAGGCAGACCTATATTTTCAGGTAACAGATGATGAGAAATTTCTGATCAACCCAGGGATGAGCGTTGAGGAGGTCAAGGAGTACACCGAGGATAACCTGCTGGACATTATAGCCGTCGGATTTGATCCAGAAAGGACAAAGATATTTACCAATTTGAGTTATACCAGGGAGCTATACAACATAGCGGTAAGGGTGGCAAAACACGTCACGTTTTCCACCGCCAAGGCGACTTTTGGGTTCACAGAAAGTTCCAACATTGGAATCATATTCTTCCCAGCAATGCAGGCGGCGCCGTGCTTTTTGCCACAGACCCTCAAGGGAGTTGATGCGCATGTTCTAATCCCATGTGCCATAGACCAGGAGCCCTACTGGAGGATAACCAGAGACGTGGCGCCAAAACTCGGGTACAGGAAACCTGCAGGCATTTATAGCAAGTTCATACCCGGTCTTGGGGCAGGGGGGAAGATGAGCGCGAGCATGCCAGAGACCTGCATATTCTTGTCAGACTCTCCGGAGGAGGCNAAGAAAAAGGTAAGGAACGCATTCACAGGCGGTCAGCCCACAGTTAGAGAACAGAGAGAGAAGGGAGGAAATCCAGAAGTTTGCGTCGTTTACTGGTACCTATATTACCTCTTTGACGAGGACGACAATAGTGTGGCTGAGACCTACGAGGCTTGCAGGCGCGGGAACAGGATCTGCGGCGAGTGTAAGGAGCAACTGGCCGAGAGGGTGGCAAAATTCCTTGTAGAGCACCAAAGGAGAAGAGAGAGGGCGAGGTCGATCCTTGACAAATTCATCTTAAAGGACTGAGGTGGCAAAGACGTGGCGAGGGTGAATAATCTAGTCCTGGTTGCAAAGACATCACCGGTGGAGCCTCGATGTTACGTCGTGTATTAATTTTAATGATGGTCTTGGTATTGGTTTTGGCAGCGGGTATGATTCACTATACTCTGCCAAAGAGCGGGTTTCCGAACACAAAAGTCATAGCGGATCACCCGGAGATCATAGAAGCCTTGGAGGAGAAGAGACCATTGATGATCTATTTTTCTTCAATTGGCTGTCCCACCTGTCTGATGCAGGACAGGGTCATAAGCTCGGTCTATCCAAACTACGAGACGCATGTGAAGTTCGTCTACATTCTTCTAAGCAGTTCTACGGAGAAAGTCTTTCAGGACTGGTCGGTCATCAAGGTCCCAACTCTGATATTCGCTGACAAGGAAGGGAATATTGTTTCAAGGTTTGACGGGAGATACTTGGATGAAGGGTCCTTGAGGTCTGAGTTGGAGAGGGTTAAGTGATGGATCTCTTCCTTTTCGTTTTTGCGTTCATGATGGGATTGATGTCCTTGTTGAGTCCCTGTGTTCTGCCAGTAATTCCTAGCTATGTCGCCTTTCTATTCGGGAGGGAAAAAACTGGAATTATCATGGGCGCTTGCCATGTATATTGGGATATTCGTTGGCGTAGGCGGAGTGGGGATCCTACTCTCATTAGTTGGGCTAGTTCATAGTATCAAAATATTCTATGTTGCGGCATCCGTCATAATGATTCTCCTCATAATCGACTCCCTGGGGGGTGGGTTTTTGAGACAGTTGAGCCTCAATCTACTTGGTAAGAGAAAGGGGGTTTTCACAGGTTTCATATTTGGGCTACTTTTAATGCTCGTGGCTGCGCCCTGCACGATCCCGTTGTTCACAGCGACAGCTATATACGCCCTAACATTGAGTGAAGGGATCTCAAGGGCTCTCGTAATTTTGGCGTATGCGCTTGGATTGGGGCTCCCTTTAGTGCTGATCGGCCTGATACCAGAGATCTCTGGGAAGATTAGGGGTCTTAGCGGCAGGTGGTGGAATAGAGTTAGGGTGTCAATTTTGATCTGCACGCTCATCTGGCTTTTGTGGTCTATCTCCACAACTTAGCCCTACGGGGAAGAAACCAAAGTTGTTGTCTGCAGTACGCCAGGGACACGCCTTATTTGGGTCACAATCTCGTCTAGGGAGACAAAATCCGCCACCTCAATCCTTATGAAGACGTCAAATTCCCCGTAGACTGCCCTGCACTCTGTAATGCCACTTATCTTCTTAACTTCGTTTATTACATCATATTCCTTACCGGTGTCAGTTACAAGAAGCATGTAAGCTACAACCCCATTCATGTTCAGCACCTGATCATAGAATGTTGGAAAGGGTTAAAAACTTAATGATCAATTTTTGTATAAGGGGTTTGATTTGATAGTTATATTGGCCATTACGGGGGCGAGTGGCGCCGTCTATGGGTTCCGACTCCTGGAAAAGTTACATGAGGCAAAGGCTGATGTAAGGGTGATTGTCTCGAGGACAGGCCTGCAGATCCTCCAGGAGGAGACAGGATTCGGTGAGAAGGAACTTGCCAAATTCGGAAAGGTCTACAGGGACTACGACCTCAAGGCACCTATGGCCAGCGGCAGCTACCTCTTCGATGCCATGGTGGTGGCCCCCTGCAGTATGAAGACTTTGGGTTGCATCGCAAATGGAATTTCCTCATCATTGGTGACCAGAGCGGCGGATGTAGCGCTGAAGGAGGGGAGAAAGCTAATACTTGTGATTAGGGAGACCCCACTGAACATTGTCCACATCAGAAATATGCTCAGTGTTGCGGAGGCGGGTGCGGTGGTTATGCCGGCATGCCCCGGCTTCTATCACAAGCCGAAGACCCTGGAGGGGCTCGTGGATCATTTGGTCGGGAAGGTACTAGACCAGCTTGGGATTAAACATAGCCTCTATAGGCGGTGGGATGGCATAGCAAAGACCTGACGCTCAAGCCGCCTTCTTACCCAGGCTATGTCAGAGATTGTCTACCGGGCTGCCTAGCCCTCAAATTTTCCGTTCATGCTGTTTGAGCTCTAACGAACCCGGCCTTGAACTTTCTGACGCACTCCTCGGAATTTTTCAACAGCTCGAGTATGTCCTCTTCAGAGGCATCGTCCACGTGAATCCCCGCGATAACAAGGGTGTTCCGTCCAGTTTCTTTGAAGATCGCTTGAGCTGCTTTATGTGAGACCAGATAATCCTTATGNTTCGGCAAAGAAAAAGTGAGGGGCTCGCCCGTTCCACTACAGATGGAGACGGCGCCAATGTGTGGCTTTTCTCCCCCTCCAATGTAAACCACTATGTCACTTCCAGCCATCATGACCTCAAGATAGACCCTGTGCCTCCCCTCACCAGATTCGATGAATTTCAGCATGAGAGGCGCCCCTCAGGTGATCCAGTCCTTGTTACTTATCTTCTCNGGGAGGTAGACGTCAGAAAGGAACCTGAACCCCTTTGATGATTTTGCCTCAATCTCCGCTTTGACCTTCCTCTCCAAGAACATGTTTATCTCCTGCCGCCACTTTTTGGACTCGTAAAACCAAGGATAGCGCGGGAGTTTAGTGACAGGGTCCTTGACGAGAAGCTCCTTGGCTCTTTTTATGTCGATCTCGTTTGCCTTAATCAGGTGATCTCGTGGGATCTCATACTTTTCTATATCAGTCATAGTCATGCCCAGAAACTTGGCCTCGGGGCATGCCAGTCTGAAGGACTCATAAGAGAGTGAGATACTGCCCGCACGGTAAGTGGAGTATATATACCACCCGAACGGGTCTGCGTCCGTGAGTACATAGACAGGGAGCCCCCACTCTTCGTTCAGGCGTTTCACCATGCGCCTAGTGGCTCTGTCAGCCTGACCCTTCCCTGTGATGAGGATGCAGTGGTTTTTCCGCCAAAATTCGTAGTCGTTCAGCCTTTGGAATATGGCGTCCTTCTCCACTACGAGGACGTAATCTGCGTTCACATCCAAGATCCTGATCTGGTCGCAGAGGGATGGGATGTTAAATGCGCCAATTCCAAACCTAGTGCAATCGATCCTGTTGCCTTTAGACTCCAAGATTATATTCCCAACCATGGCACCCCTAGACTCTGCGACTATCCCCATCTGCTCCCTAAGGAGACCGGTCATAACCTCGATGTCCTGAAAGATGGAGTTCGACTCGTCTTGGTCGTTGAACGTCTCTATCTCTGTGCCCTCGATTGTGTGTAATGTGTAGTAGTAGAGGTCCCTGATGGTGGGGTGATCGTTGTTCTTGAGGGCTTCGTAGATAGCCCTTGCAAGCATGCATGTCTGCATAAAGGATCTGACCCCACTTATGTCGTTAAATTTGCGCTCTCCAACCCTTTCCCCCAGCGTTATGATGCCTCGCTTTTTGTCAAATACGGTGTTCGAGGCAGTCCTCAGGGGTATGCGGAGCACTGGGGGCTTAGAGGCTTTCAGATCCTCCACTAGTCTGACGAATATCTGCCTTAGCTTTCTCTCAGCGTCGTCGAAGGACTCGAGGGGCCTTTCCTTAACATTGCGATTCTTTACCATACCATCACCTGATGAAGGCATCCAGCGTATGTTGGGACCTCTCCTTCAGCTTCTCTTTAGCGGGCACCTTGGCAGTAATACTTGGAGCGGGAACCTCCTTCAACTTCAGCGCCTCCTGCTGTGGAGAAGGTCTCTTTTCGGAGGCTTTCGCTTTAGCCCTCACGGTTTCCATGAGTCTGTCGAAGATCTCCTCTTGGCTCACTCCAGTTAGCAGGCATAGATCCCTCGCGATCTCCCGGGCGTATATTTGGAAGATGCTCTGACGGTGGCGTTCATGCTCCTGCCTCTGACGGTGGGTCACGTAGGAGTGTATCATCCTGCCCAGCGCNTGGAGCGCGAGCCTCAACTGCTCATGTATCTCATCGTGATAGGCGACGGCAAATTTTCCTGGGACGGTGTATGGGACCTTAGTGGATATCAGCGAGACCACAAGAACCATCGGCGCGAGAGGGAGCGTNCCCTCCTCCTGGGGCAGTTTGTAGTTCCTCCAGTTTATTTCTTTCACAGTCTTGTAAAGGAGGCAATCCTTGGAATCATAGATCAGAGGGCACTTGTTGCCAAGCCTTATCACCTTGGCCTTAAAGACGCCAGGCCTGACAGTCTCGCAGTCGTTCACCACCGAGGCGCCACCGTAGGCCACAGCCACCTCCACCTGAAAAGGGATGCCCCTGTATGACCAAGGCTCCCTCGAGGTAGCTTCTATGAATTCAGCATCGGGATAAAGCCTTCTTAGGGATTGCCTGAGAGCCTCCTCCCCTATGGGGCTCAGTACATCAAGGGGAGGCCTCATAATGTCGACCTCCTTGGCTGCCTTGAACAAAGCCTCAACGTTGATCTCTTTGGGCGGGACGTCAGAAGGAATCTTTGCGGCTGAGAGGAGCTGCAGGGCTTTAAGTTCAGAGATCCTGACGAAGTGTTTGACCAAAAACTGTTTTGCATCCTTGCAGCATCTGTCGTTGGAGATCATCTCAAGGAGGGCTCCCGGCTCCATTGAGAGTATGTGTGGCCTTATCTCCTTGGGCGGTGGCGGAAGGGTCTCTGTGGCTCTTGGGTAGTGAATGACCTTCTCCTCTCCATTTACGGTCGGCTTGAGTATGAACTTAAGCTCAGCATGGGGGTTTGCGAGAGATAGTTCTTTGATGAATGATTCGACCTTCTTTGTGTATTCTCCCGCGACCATCAACTCCACTGTTGTCCCGTGAGGCCTGTCGAATGGGACGTCCTCCGCGGAGATAACGATCGGCTTGTTCTGCTCTGTGTCTATCTTGAGTACAACCCGGTATGCCTTCTCATCGGTCTCAGTCTTGGTGGTTATCACGGCTGGTTCCAGCGAGGTCAGCTGGGCGTATATTATCGCGGCGTGGACGCCGAGACCCTGCTGACCCCTTGACTGCTTGAAGGAAAAGAACTTGGACCCGTAGAGGACCTTTCCAAAGGCCTTGGCTACTTTGCTCCTAACCACACCACAACCATTGTCCTCGACGGTGATCTTGAAGATCGGGAATTTCCTTATCCCGCCATCCTTGACCCTGTTCGTTATCACTTCGTACTCTTTTTCTGTGGCTGTGAGCGTGACTGCAATTTCGGGCAAGACGCCCATAGCCTCTGCCGCATCGAGGGAGTTGTCGACAAGCTCCTTTATAGTCTGAACCAATGCGTGCTCGGGGTCGCCAAACCCGAGCTGCCCCAGATTCTGCCTGTAATATTGTGCAGGGTTTACTGCCCTCATCTTCTTGGCTTCTGCCTCTGCGACTGTGGGGGTCTCTGAGGCAGCCCTCTCTTTGATCTGCCCTCTTCTGACTCGCTTAGCCTTCCTCAAAATGGGCTTTCCGACCACCTTGTCAGCCCCGCTCTTTTCTCCACCGCCTTCTCTTACCATCAGTTTGACCCCACACAATATGAGTACGGATAAGTGTGCCTGTCACCGCCATCCACTAGGTTTAAAAAGTATTTATCCCTTCTCGGAATATCGCGACGCCTCCACATGGCGGGCTGCCCTAACCTCTGCGGAAGGGGATCATTGTGGCGTTGAGATGGGACATTTTTTGTGCTCAAAAGCCAGGGACTTCCTCCAGGAGCATGCCCTCAATCATGAAGGGCGGATTTCTCGAAGCAACGCCTAATGCCTCTTTGAGTTTTGATTCTCTTTCCGCATAGATCTCGACGACTGGGTCGCCTTTCTTGACTGCGTAACCCATCTTCGCATAGAGCTTGACACCAGCCCCTTTGTCGATTGGTGCACCCGCAGCCTTGGCGATTGCATTAATAGCTGAGTTGTTGATGCTGCTCACGTAGCCGTCGGTAGGTGCCGCAAGGACGTACCTTTTCTCACCCAGCGGGATCTCGTCGGGCTTGATGTTGGGGTTGCCACCTTGGTTCTCGACAATCTCCCGGAACTTCTGATAGGCCTTTCCACTCCTCAGGATCTCCTTGGCCATGTCCTGACCGCCCCCCTTAGGAGCGAGACCAGTCATCTCGAAGAGTGTGCCGGCGAGGGCAGTGGACTTTTCGATAAGGCTGTTAGGACCTCGACCCATAAGGGTCTCAAGCGCCTCCTTTGCCTCAAGCGCAGGCCCCACGGTGTGACCAACTGGTTGACCGCCATACGTCAAGCCACACCTAACCCTGATGCCTAGGCGGCTACCCAACTCTATGAACTCGTTTGCAAGCTTCCTTGCCTCATCAAAGCTCTCGACCTTCGCGCCCTTCCCAGTAGGGATGTCCAAGACCAGGGTCGAGACACCAACAGCAAGCTTCTTTGCCATAATAGATGCCAGCATCTGGGGGCGGGGGTCTATGGAGAGCGGATGCTCAACCCTTATGAAAAGGTCGTCGGCTGGTGCGAGGTTCAGGCTGCCTCCCCACGCTATATACCCGCCTGTTTTCTGGAGGAGCCTCCTAAGCTCGCTCACGGAAAACTCCACAGGAGCAAGGACTTCCATGGTATCGGCGGTACCAGACGGGCTTGTTATTGCCCTGCTGCTCGTTTTGGGTATCTTGAGCCCAGCGGCTGCCACGATAGGCACTATGAGAAGCGTCACTTTGTTTCCAGGGACGCCACCTATGGAGTGCTTGTCTACCACCGGCTCACCAAAGTCTATGGTGTTTCCGGTCTCCACCATAGCTCGTGTGAGGCTCTCTATCTCGTCCATGTTCATGCCAACATACTCTTCAGCCATGAGAAAAGCAGCAATCTCGAGCTGGCTCAGTGAGTGTGTCACTGTGTCCTTCACTATCTGGGTGATCTCGCCCTTGGTTAGTGTGCCACCCTTCATCTTTTTGCGAATATACTCAACAGATGGCGGGCTGGGAGCAGGAGAGATCTCCACCTCTTCACCCTCAGAGACAGGGAATTCCTTGAGCAGGTCCTTGTAGATCCCTACCTCCCCTTGGCAGACGAGGCCGCCGGAGACCTCGATGCGACAGATTATTCTGTCGGATATGTCGACCCTTGCGAGTATGTTTGACCCTTCTTTGCTGAGACGGACTCTGTCGTGGACCCTCAGCATCAGGCTTTTTGCATCCTGCTCGTTCAACACCACGCTCTTCTCTCCAGTCGTGATGTCGATGATCTTTGCCTTGAGTTTTAGCATCGGGAGATCACTACTCATTAAGTTCTAAAGCAGAA
>QNVH01000022.1 GCA_004347955.1 Thermoproteota archaeon
TTTGGCGTCAGTCCGCCCATCAAACTCTCACAGCCCTTGAAGCTCAAGAGACCATCGTTACTTCATCCGCCATAATAAGAAGTGGGCAGAAGGCTTAAAATTTTTACCTTCTTTCTTACTTCATGGGTCAGAGACCCAGGGCTGATATGAGTTCCCCTATCCCATCCCCAGTTCTCGCGCTTGTGACTACCACCTTAATATTTGGGTTGGCATTCAATGCGTCCCTAACGAGCTCTTGGACGTCTACGCCCATGTAGGGAGCCATGTCTTTTTTGTTGATCACGCCGACGTCGGCAACCCTGAAGATATCTTGCTTCTTCTTTATCATGTACTCGCCCTCGGTGACGCTCACCACTACAACCCTCTCATGCGCGCCCAGCGGGAATTCTGCAGGACAGATAAGATTGCCAACGTTTTCTATCAGGATGAGGTTTACTCCATGCCGGAGCAACTTCTTTGCGGCCTTTCTGACCAACGGGGCATCCAGGTGGCATTCCCTTCCTGTGTTAACTTGGATTGATGGGACGCCGTGTCGCCCAACCCTCTCGGCATCGATAGACGTAGAAGTGTCTCCCGCTATTACCCCGATCTTGTATTTGTCCTTCAGGGACTCCACGAGTCTCTCTATTATAGAAGTCTTGCCTGAGCCTATGGACCCCATGAAGTCTATAACTCTGACTCCGTAGCGGTCGAAGGTCCTTCTGTTCAGTTCAGCCATTCTCTCATTGGCTTTTATGAAGTCCTCCTCCAGCTCTATGTCCAAGACTTCATCTTCGTCGGCCTTTATAACGGTGGGAGCTTGTTTTTCCAATGCGAGCACCAATGCTGAAGGATCACAGACAGATTTATAACCTCTCCGTCGGATAATTTCAGGGAGCACCTATGAGCAGGATTTTGATCTGCCCTCACTGCGGCAGCAAGTTCAGTCTGACATATTCAAGGGCGATTGCGTGCTCGGGATGCGGGCAAGCAACTTTTGGGGAGTGCGGGTACGCAAAGTGCCCTAAGTGTGGTAAAGAGTTCAAGGTTTAGGACAGTTCTATTTGGCATCTGCAATTCTGACACCCTCCCACCCCTGAATGGTGTGGGCTTTCTGCGCTAGTTGGTAAAATTATGTTAGGAGGAAGACCTCCGGGAAGACCTGAAGAGGATCAGACCCATTACAGTCAGTATCAACATCAACACTATCAATAGAAGAGTGATCTCCGCAGGGGCTCCCCAACCTAGGAAGATTGGAATCGGACCTATGAATATCAGAGCTCCTCCCGCAGTGGATGTCTGTTGGATCTCTGGTATTGTGAGGGCGACCCCGAGGATGATTATTGAAATACCAGCAACTATGAGTAGAAGGGCGAGCCTGTCGAAGAGGTTCATTTCACACCACCATTGCCAAGAGAATTATTATAAGGAAGAGGGCGACCCCGAGGATGATCAGCGCTTTTACGACCCTTGGGCTGCTTCCGAGGACAATGGGTATTGGGCCTATCATAATCAAAGCGCCCCCCTCCACCTTCCCCTTGTTTTTTAGGGCAAGGAGCATGAGGCCAGCGATTATGAGGAACGTGCCAAAAAGGACGAGTGACACAGCTTCATTTGCCATACTTTAAAATTTGGTGAGGGGGAGTTTTATTTCTGTCGAATGGATGAGGCACTCGCCGCTGAATGCGGCGGGTCGTGGCTCGGTGGTGAGGCCGCTGAAATTGTGCGCTGCCCCCCTCCGAATGTTCTGGGAGCCCTCACAATGTTGGTTCAACTTCAAACTTTAAGACCGACGTTCTCCTTTACTTCTTTTAGGACGATAGCGGTCTCGGTGCTTGAGACCCCATCAACAGATCCGATCAGGTCGATCACCTTTGCCANAGACTCCTTGTCTGCCACATCGACCCTCAATATGAGGTAATACGGACCTGTTACGTCGTACGCCTCTGTCACCTCATTTAGGTTCTTCACAACGTTTAGTACCTCGCCATACTTCCGGGGATCAGCCTTCACGAGAATGAATGCCGAAAGGCTCCTGCCGACGTGCGGCGGGGANACGATCGCCCTGAAAGCCTTTATGACTCCGTTCTGCTGGAGGCGCCTGACTCTGAGGAAGACAGTCGCCTCGCTAACCCCAGCCTCCTTGGCTATCTTAGAGAACGGGGTCCTCGCGTTTGCCTGGAGCTGATTGAGGATCATCCTGTCCAGTTCGTCAAGGTCGTAGGACAAAATCTAACCCCCTAATATTATTTTTAAGGTTTAAATAGTATAATTAAATGTTTCTGTGAAATTATGCTAGATGTNGTAAATAATTTTAATTTTTTAGAGGGGGCGCTTCCCAACAATGTGCATTATGAGGCACTCATTCATTGGAATGATCGCCTCATCGATGCGGAAGCCCTCGCCGTACTGCACCGGTGCGCCCCTCACCACGGCAACGGGAGTCTGCTCTGAGGTCTCGCCCATCACAAGCTGGGCTGCCGAGGCGATGTTGTCGGCAATGGCGAGGCGCTTGACTCTCATGGTGCGCCCATAGAGATCCTTCCTCCCCCTCAAGTCCTCGATGGGTCTGAATCCAGATACCCCGAGCGCCACCGAGCTGTTCCCCATCCTCATGGGCAGGGTCCTGCTGTCAGTTATCAGTACTGCAACATCAAGCCCATTCTCCCTGAAGCGCCTCCTGAGATCTTCAGCGGATCTCTGCGGGTCTTCTGGCCAAAGGGCTACATAGCCAGGGGGGGCATTCGACTGGTCAACGCCTGCGTTGGCGATCACCACATTCTTCTTGATGGTGAGCAGGGCGTACTCCACTCCCCCCAGAACAGCATCAGACTCGCGGAGCACCACCTCTGCGAAGGAGGGGTCCAGGTTGTATAGGGTGGCGAGCGCCTTCGCCTTCTCTGAGGGGGATATCTTTGATAGTTCGAGAAGACGCCCCTGTGAGACGCCCACAACTTTGGCAGAGAANACCAGAATGTCNNTGTCCATGATCTGGGTACCGGATCTCTTGGAGCTTTCNATGGTGAGAGATACGAGGTCGTCGCCTGGTTTAACTAAGGGTAACTTTATCCCAAATATCTGCAAGTGAGTATCTACTCCCGTTTGTTCCGTCAGGTTGCAGCAAAAAAGAAGGTTTATATTGTATATTTAAACTCACCTCTCTTCAGGGTGGTTTTATGGGAGTGACAGTACTAGTTGGCGGCTTCTTCGGAGACGAGGGGAAAGGCGAACCGCCGTAGCGGGCGCCCCCCAGAGGCAAGATAGCCGCCTACTTGGGTTATTCTGACGATTATGATATAGCTGTTAGAACGGGTTCAATAAACGCAGGGCACACCCTGGTCCATGAGGGGAGGGAGCTGAAGCTTAGGATCGTGCCCTGCGCGTTTGTCAACCCGAAGACAAGGTTACTTGTTGGAGCGGGAGCCCTCTACAGCATCGAGACTTTCCTAAGGGAAGTAGAGATGACAAAGACATTTGGGAGGGTAGGCGTAGACGAGAAGAGCGGGGTAATAAGGCCTGAGCACATACAGAAGGAAAGGAGCGACGAGTTTTTGATGAAGGTTGTTGGATCGACGGGGTCTGGGGTTGGCTCGGCTACGGTGGACAGGACCCTGCGGCTTCTGAAGCTCGCGAGGGATTACGAGGAGCTGAGGAGCTTCGTGACTGATGTCTGTGCAGAGGTGCATGAATGCATTGATGGGGGCGGGAGAGTCCTGATAGAGGGAACCCAAGGTNTATACCTTTCGCTGTACCATGGGACTTACCCATACGTGACGAGTAGGGATGTCTCTGCTTCAGGCGTGTGCAGCGAGGTCGGGGTTGGTCCAAAGGACGTTGACGAGGTCATAGTAGTCTTCAAGTCGTACGTGACCAGAGTGGGCGGAGGGCCCCTCGAGGGGGAGTTGCCAGAGGAGGAGGCGGCTAGGAGGGGGNGGTTGGAGATAGCCTCTGTCACTGGAAGGAAGAGGAGGGCTGCCCCGTTCAACTACAAACTTGCTGAGAGGGCCATAAAGATAAACTCTGCGACCCAGATCGCGCTGACAAAGTTAGACGCCGTCTTCCCAGAGTGCAGGGGTCTCAGAGATTACCAGAAGCTCCCGGAGGGCGCAAAGAATTTTGTCGAGGAGGTAGAGGATAGGCTAAAAGTGCCGGTCACGATAATTGGAACAGGACCATCAACTTTAGACGTCATAGATAGGAGAGCGGAAAAGTAGCAGGTCATCTAGACCTTGAACTCCTGTCCAGCCTCCTCCGCATCGACAGGATAACCCTGCCCAAGAAAAGATCCACTTGGCTGAGAGGGTCCAAGGTTCTCTCTGGTGGTGGGGCGGCGAGCAGGGATTTGAGTAGCTGGATCGCCCCATGGGCGTCAATCTTTGACCGGGCCGTGGTTCTTTGGGGGTCGTTGGTTTTGAGCCTCATCACTGCCATGGAGTACTGGATTTCCATCCTGCAGAGGAGGGCGTTCTTGTATGCGGAGATGTCCCACTGGTCCTCTTTGAGCCCGGAGAGCCCCTCCAGGAGTGCCAGGGCACGTCTTATGGAGTATTCGATTTTTTCTCCATAATCAATCATGGAATTGTAGCCTCATAGGACTGTTACGGACTTTGCCAAATTTCTGGGTTTGTCTGGGTCAAAGCCCCTGAAGGTGGCGGCATAGTACGCGAGTAGTTGCAGGGGGACCGTGCAGAGTACAGGGTAGAGGATCTCGCCGGCCACTGGGACCTCGAAATACTCGTCGGATATCCCCTTGAGTTCCTCGTCCCCCTCTGTTATGACAGAGAATACCTCGGCGCCCCTTGCCTTCATCTCCATTATGTTGCCTATGATCCTGTCCCTAGTCCTGTCGCGCGGGGCTATGAAGACGCAGAGAAAGTTCGGCTCAACCAAGGATATGGGCCCGTGCTTCGACTCNCCTGCGGGGTACCCCTCGGCGTGGATGTAGCTTATCTCCTTGAGCTTCAGGGCGCCCTCCAACGCCGTGGCCACATTGGCGCCTCTACCAAGGAAGAACGCGTTCTCCTTTGTAGAGTATTTTAGGGCGAGGTCCTTTACCCTGTTGGAACGGCTGAGGATCTGCTCCACCAATCCCGGGAGGCTCGAAAGTTCCTTGGTAATCAGGTCATGCTCGGACTCGCTGAGCTTGCCTGAGAANAAACCGAGGCGCAGTAGGAGGAGATCGAGGGCGACCAGCTGCGTAAGGAAGGTCTTTGTGGCTGCAACCCCTATCTCCGGTCCGCTCTGCGTGCATATGTACGCGTCCGATAGGGTTGTTATGGAGGAGCCTAGCGTGTTGGTGACACCCACCACCCTCGCGCCTTTTGATTTTGCGTGCTTCACGGCATTCAGAGTGTCGGCCGTCTCGCCGGACTGTGAGACCGCAATGACTGTTGAGTCTTCCAACGAAAGGAGGGCGTCTGCGAACTCCGAGGATATAAGCGGCCTCATCTCCATGCCAATCAGCGCAGAGGCAGTGTATGAGGCGGAGAGGCAGGCGTGATAGGATGTCCCAGATCCGATTAGGTAGATGCGCCCTTTCGTGAGCCTTGCGGCCTTGTCCAAGAATACAGTTGGGATCTTCAGCGTGTCCCTTATAGCCCTTGGCTGTTCAAAGATCTCCTTTATCATGAAGTGGGGGTATCCGCCCTTCTCGGCGAGCTCCAGATCCCAAGTGATCTCGGTGAATTCAGTCTTGTAGGTAACACCNTTAAGGTCCTCCACCTGAATCGAGCCTCTTTCAAGGACGACGAGTCTGTCCTCGGGAACGACCATCACCCTGCGGGTATAGGGCATGATGGCGGGTATGTCAGATGCGCAAAATACCCCCTTCTCGCTAATCCCTACGATTAGTGGGCTCTCCCTCCGGTAGCAAAAGATCCTGTCAGGCTCAACTGTACTGATGACTGCGATAGCGGCAGATCCCTTAACTCTCTCCATAGATTTGACCAAGGCTTCCTTCAGGGTAAACCCTTCATTCATGTACTCCTCTATGAGGTGCGGGATGACTTCGCTGTCCGTTCTTGAAGAGAAAGTGTGCCCCTTTTTTAGGAGCTCCTCCTTGATCTGAAGGAAATTCTCCAAAACGCCGTTGTGGACGACAGCAATTCTCTTTGAACAGTCTAGATGAGGGTGGGCGTTCTCTTTAGAAGGAGCTCCATGAGTTGCCCACCTGGTATGGCCTACCCCAATCTCCCCTTTCAGTCTAGCCTCATCTAGACCTGATATAAATTCGTCGATCTTTCCTTTATTTTTTTCGACTATAAGCTCGTTCCCGTTGATGAGCGCTATGCCTACTGAGTCGTAACCCCTGTACTCGAGCCTTTTGAGGCCTTGGAGTAATATGCTGGGGGCACCCTCACAAAGGCAGCCAAAGATCCCGCACAATAACAACACCAGACAGAAATTATTCTGAGAAATTGTGTAAAAAAGTTATTCTCTCCTGCACCACTAGAAGTGACTTTTGGACGCAAAAATGGAAGGGTAGGAAAGATAAGCAGAGACGCCAGCTGCAATCCAAAAGCGCAGAGACAAAATTTTATTTTTGTTCTGCGGCCCCCCGAATCATCCCTTCTGAAGAGCTCTCCGGACCTCCTCGGACAGGAGATCGTGCAAGACTTTACCGTCGACCCTTCCTCTGTAGAGCTTCATCAGATCGCCCATCAGACGGCTCACCGCACGTTCTCCTTCTCTCCTGACAGTCTCCATGTTCTTATCCACGATCTCGTTTACCGACCTCCTGACCGAATCTAGGTCCACCGCGGATAGTGAAAGAGCCGATACGGCCTCGCTGACGCTCCTGCCCTTGTTGAGCGCGAGCCAGCGGAAGATCTCGGGCACAGCCTCCTTGGCAAACTCCCCCTTGTGAACCCTTATGAGGACCTCCTTGATTGCATTTCTGTCCAAAAGATCCACATCGATCCCCTCGCGCCTGAGCATCTTGAAGGTGTACTCGAAGGTGGCTGCCACGAATGAGGGAGGTAGACCGTAGCTCTTGACGAGGTCTTCGAAGGTGACGGAGTAGGGGGAATCCACTATGAGGGATGCAAGGTCTTGGCTGAGCCCGAACTCCTTGGTGTACCGCTCGATCTTATTCTCCAAGAGCTCAGGTAGATTTGACTTGATCTTCTCAAGAGTCTCCCTTGTGACCACTATAGAGGGGACGTCCGTCTCGGGGTACATCCTGGCGGAGCCTGGCATAGGCCTCATGAAGTGCGTGGTCCCGTCTGGGTTGGCAGCCCTCACCTCGGGGGGGACGCCCTCGAGCGCCATCTCTGCCCTCCTTACTACTGCAATCAGGGCGCTCTTGCAAGATCGCTCCTCGCCTGCGACCATGACGACGCAGTCATTATCGCCGGCGCCAAACCTCTCTTTAAGTGATCTGACCTCGGCATCGGTTATCCCGAAGGCGGGAAGCTCGTCCGTGTGAAAGATCCCTCCGACACCACCGTAAACCTTGGCATGGTCAGAGAGTTCCGTGCCTAGCCGCCTCCCCGGCTGGACCTCCTCTTTCAGCAACCCGCCAAAGCCGAAAAGTGGTACTGCCATGACCTTCCCACCCGACTGGACGGCCCTCTTTATCAACTTGCTCTCTGTGGAAGTAAAGATCTCGGTTACGTCGGAGATCTCTGGCTTTGGCAGGGGCGCTCCCCTCCTCATCAGTTCATCCCTTATTTCCAAGAGGCGCCTTTGGCGCATGGCCTCGTACTCCACAACTGCAGGGATCAGACCCAGCTCCTGGACTCCCTTTATCTCGACCCTGGCGCCCCCCTCTATAGATATGTTCAGGTCCTGCCTTATTGTGCCCAGACCCCTCTTAATCTTACCCGTCGCCTTCAGGATCCTGCCGATCTTGAGGGCGACGCGGCGGGCCTGCTCGGCACTGTGTATGTCCGGAGCGGTGGAGATCTCGACGAGTGGGATTCCCAGCCTATCCAGCCTGTAAACCACGCGGTCTTCAGTCTCCGAGATCTTCCTCGCCGCGTCCTCCTCCAGGCACAGGGACTGTATGGATACCCTCTGGCCNATATCCTCTATCCACCCGTCGAGCGCGATCTTCGCAGTCCTCTGGAAGCCCGTGGTGTTTGAGCCGTCAATGACGATCTTTCTCATGACGTGGATCTCGTCCACTGGCTTCATGTTCAAGAGCAGCGCGACGGTGAGGGCTATGGAGACCGCCTCACTGTTGAGGGCATGAGGCGGCTCTTCGTCCAGCTCAACCAAGCACGTGGAGTCCTTGTAACCCTGGTAGTGGAATACCTTCCCCTTCTCGGACTCGAAGAGTGCTGCCCTGTCAACCTCACCGAGCTCGCTTGTGGTGGGCTTAAGGCGCCTAACCACCGTGAAGTGCGGTTCCTCGTCCCTCAGGACCGTCGGGCAGCCACAGAAGAGCTTCTCTGATGTGTCGAGTTGCTGGTGGATCTCTATGCCAACCCTCACGCCGCTACCGCTCATGGGTGCCACACCTCCGCGTACTCGCTCCTTTCGGAGAGCTCCCCTGCCACATTTGTNAGAAACAGGCGGCGAACCTCTTCGAGGTCCCTCGTCTGCGCCAGGACCCACATCAGCTTCACCAGCGCGGTCTCTGGCAGCATGTCCCCGCCAGGTATCACCCCTAAGGAGAGCAGCTCCCTGCCGGTGCTGTACACGTTCATGTTGACCCGCCCGTAGATGCACTGGGAGGTCATAACTACCGCTATTCCGCTCTGTATCGCCCTCTTTATGGCGGGGAATATCCTCTCCGGAACATGACCAAGTCCTGTGCCCTCGAGGACAATGCCGTGGAACCCCCTGTGGATTATGGGGTCGAAGATGTCTGTGGGGATNCCTGGGAAGGACTTTATCAGGACGACGTCTTCGTCGAAATCCGCCTTTAGCTCAAGATCTCCTCCCCTCTCCCTGTACTTCCCAAACACCTCGATCTTTCCATCCGCGACCCGCGCAAGGGGCGACGAGTTTATCGATACGAATGCGTCCCTCCGGCTCGTGTGCATCTTCCTGACCCTGGTCCCCCTATGTATGACCAACTCACCGTCTGAGGAGGTCGAGTGCATCAGGACGCCGACTTCGGCGAATGGTGCCTTTGCTGCAGCAAGTACCGCCCCCTTCAGGTTGAGGTATGCGTCCGAGGAAGGTCTGTCGGAGGACCTCTGGGATCCTACCAGTATCACTGGCACAGGGAGGTTTCTGAGGGCGAAAGAGAGGGCAGCCGCGGTGTACCCCATTGTGTCGGTGCCGTGTGTTACCACCACCCCGTGAGCCCCTTCCTTGATGTGCCTCTCGATGCTCCTCGCCATGGCGGTCCAGTTCTCAGGCACAATGTTTTCGCTCAGCAGGCTGAAGAGGATCTCTGTCCTGATTTCCGCCAGTTCGCCAAGTTCAGGGACGGACTGGTACAGGTCCTCAGCTGAGAGGGCGGGGCTGACTGCCCCGGTCCTGTAATCTACCCTGCTGGCGATCGTCCCGCCGGTGCTTATGATGGAGACCCTGGGGAGGCCCGGTCTCGAAGTCGGCGCCTTCGGGGGCTGTGGAGGGACTTCTTCTTGAGGGACCTTCTCTATCTGCAGCGACTCTATTGAGACCCCGAGGTTGTACCCGTCGTCCAGCTTCAGCACGATGTGTGCGTCGTCGTCAAGCTCCGACCTAGGCATGAGTATCCCTACGAAGGAAGACCTCTCATTCCTCACCACTATCCGGTCTCCAACCTTTATTCCGTACTTTGTGATTAGGTCCAAGGCGCGTCCTCTATAACCGTGGGTTGAGATCAAGTACAAACCCCCATTGCCCCGGATTTCTGAGGCGCAAAAACCAATGAGGCGCTTGTGGCCTCAGTGTTAGAGTAACGTTGAGGTTGATGTTGAATTTCTGTGATTNNAAATTTGATAAATTTGGACGGGAGGGGCNTGTTGATCCTCATAAACTTGGGTACCCCATGGGCTATTTTTAGTGCACCGTTTAAATCTCTATCGGATTCGCCNACCAGCCATCTTCGGCTGGATCTTTGGTTAGACCATAAGATAGATGTGGATACGCCGTGCGGAACTTGTATTAGGTGGAAGTTTGGGAGTTTTGCTAGAATCATTATTACTAAAAATACAAATCACCTAATACCGGTTTTGGATTTCCGCTCTTGATGTTAGAAGAGTGATAGGAAACCTATGCATATGCCCGATGTGATCAATGCGGTCGGTATACCCGCCCGCGCGAACTCTACAAACGAGAAGGTCTCGCCCCTGCTCTCAGCAGCCTCCAGGACTATGATGTTGGAGGCAGCCCCTAGCAATGTCAGGTTTCCTGCGAGGGTGCTGCCGGCAGCCAAAGCGAGCCACTCCGCCTGTGATGCGCCTCCCCCCTTGAAGAGTGGGATCATCAGGGCAACGAACGGCACATTCGAGGTTATCTGGCTAATAATCAAACTGATTGAAAAAATGGAAATTAGCGACGCTGTTCCTGCCGAGAAGAGGGTATTTCTGAAAGGCAGTAGTAGCGACTCCAGCAGGCCGCTCCTGCTCACAGAGTCCATGACTATGAACATGGAGGCGAAGAAGATCAGGCTCCCCCAGTCAACCCTTCTGAGCGCGTCCCTCCTGTCGGGGCTTATCAGCAATGCCACTGTAGCACCCAGACCGGCAACGAGAGAGATAGACCAGCCTAGGAGGTCAGAGAAAATGAAAGAGAGGAGGGTTGCGGAAGCGATCAAGCCCACGGCGTAAGATGCGTGCCTGTTCTGCAATTCTGAGCGGACTTCTTGGATGTCCCCAGCGAACTTCGTCAGATCTTTCCTGTACAGGGCTTTCAACACAAAATACTCCGAGAAGAGCCCAAAGATGACGGGGATAGCCATCCTCTCAAAAAAGTAGAGGAAACCGATCCCCGACTCCATCTTTATCAAAACGTTCTGAGGGTTACCGATGGGGGTGAGGGCGCTGCCAATGTTGGANGAGAGNGCCACTCCGAGNAGGTAGGGGGTCTTCCTGACTTTTGCGATTGAGCACGCGGCTAGGACTATGGGGGTGGTGAAGAGGACCACGGCGTCGTTCACAAAAAAAGCCGAAGCTATGCCGACGAAGAGTATGACTATCAGAAGGAGCCTAGAGGGATTGCCTGCCAGCCTTATCAGGCGAACTGTCACATACTGAAGGAGGCCGACCTGAGCCATGACCTCGGTGAGCAGAAACATGCCGAAGAGAAAGAGAATGACTTCCATGTTTATCGCGTGAAAGGCGTCCCCAAGGGTGATGGCCCCTGTCCCCAACAGCGCCATCGCCCCAATAAGCATGGCTGTCCAAACCTCGAACTTTACCCGCCCCACCCTCCTGACTACTATGAGGGCATATACTACGAGAAATATTAGCAGGACTTGAAGCTGGAACGGGTCCATTTTAGGCACCCTTTGGTTGAGGTGGTGCTGGCAGCGGCAGAGGTTAGTATTAAGTACTCCAAATTTAACTATTTAATAAAGGTGCGGGTCATTGATACAGGTCATCTTGGTCCTTTTAGATTCCTCCCCTATAGGTGAGCAGGCGCTTCTTGAGGCGATAAACATCGGAAAGATCTACAACTCGAGGATCGTCTGCGTGCATCCAATTCCGCGCCATGATGATATTCTGGTGAATGAGGGGCAGAGGCTCATCAAAAAGGCTGAGGAGTTCGTGAGATCTGCAGGGCTGGACTTTGACTGGAGGATCGTCGAGGACAACCCGGGCAGCGCAGTTGTAAAGGCGGCCATCAGGCTGAATGCAGATCTCATAGTCCTGGGGAGCCTGGCGAGGAGGGAATAAAGAGGCGCCTGGTCCCAAGCGTGGCGGATTACGTGGTCAAAAATGCGCCTTGTGACGTTCTGATTGTGAAGAGGAGGAGGACCATATTTTAGGGAGCTTCTCCGGGTCCCGCCAGAGATCTCCCCTCAGGGCGCTGAAAAAGAGAACTAATAAATAACTTTAATAAGCAATTTGTCTAACCACTTGATACGACGGAGGATTAAAAGATGCCAAAAAAGAGGAAGAGCCGGGCAGGAGTAAGGGAGATAAAGGAAAGTCTTCGAGGATTCAATGCGACGGTTGTGGGGCATGGGTGCCCAGGGACAAGGTCATTAAGGTTACAAAGCCTGTCTCGATAATTGACCCCCAGCTGGCAAAGGAGCTGACAAAGCAGGGAGCACAGATCTATAAGAGGGTCGTTACCAAGTACTACTGCGTATCCTGCGCGATCTTCCAGCGGGTGGTCAAGGTTAGGGCAAAGGAAGAGAGGAAGGTAAGCAAGCCATTAAGGTAGAAGATTTTGGTCAGGACTTTTATTTTAAAGTCCTCGGAGGGGCGCACCGCCCCTGACTTTTCTATAAAGTCCCTTGCTGGAAGCGGGGGGAGGATGGACCTTGTTGCGAGGTGCGTTATAGCAGCCTTTGCGACTCCCCGCGGTATTAGAAAGGATGCAGTACTATCAATAGTCTTGGAAGGCCCCCCAAACCCGCCAATAACGGTTACCATTGACGGGAGGGAGTTAAATAGGATGTTCATCAGCGAGGTTGAGGCTGCAGGAGCGTTACGCGATGCGCTCTCTGGGAGACCTCCCAAGGGTGTGCGGGTGGAGAGGAAGGGTTTTGAGAGACTGATACGCGAGATGCCACGGGAGAGCCTGTACTACCTCCACGAGAATGGGGAAGAGATCGGCAGGGTGAAGATCGGTAAAGACCCCATCTTCGTTTTAGGGGATCAGAAGGGCATAGACGAGAGAGGGGAGAGGGTGCTCGACGAGGCGGGTGCCAGGAGGGTAAGCCTAGGCCCCATCTCTTACCTGGCAAGCCACTGCATAGTGATTATAAATAACGAGTTGGACCAAATTATTGTTGGGGAATGATTTGGCCCTCAGAAGGCTCGAGGAGAAGATCACAAAGGAGAACCTTTGGATCTACATACTCAGCCTGCTCAAGGAGAGGCCACTTTATGCCTACGAGATTAAGGAAATGATAAGGGAGAGGTTCGGCTTTGAGCCTGCCACCATAACGGCATACGTGGTACTCTACAGGCTGGAGAGGGAGGGGCTGGTGGAGTCAAAGCAGGAGAGGGGGTCTTCAGACAACGTGATCAGGAGATACTACCGCATAACGGAGAAGGGGATCCAGACTGTCGAGGCTGGCAGGGAATTTCTCAAAAGGATATTAAAGCTTTTAGAGGCCCCTGAGAGAAGCCCTGACGCGGACTAAGCGCTGGCAGACCGTGATGTTAGTCAGGATCGCCAGCAGGACTATCCCCGCCCATGTGTAGCCAACCAGAGCCGAGACCGCTATTAGGACCATCCTCTCAGCCCTCTCCATCAGCCCGACCGAGGAGAGCTTTACGCCCTCCACCTCGCCCCTGGCCCGGACGTAGCTCACCATAACCGAGCCCATTATGGAGAGGAGACCCCAGAAGGTGTCACATAGCCCCCCAAGGATTATTCCGGAGATTATAGCGATGTCTGAGTACCTGTCGAGTGTCGAGTCAAGAACCCCGCCCCATTTAGTCACCCTGCCGGAGATCCTTGCAACTGCGCCGTCCAAAACATCGAATAGGCCCGCCAAGAGCAGGAGGATGCCCCCAAGTTGGGCGCTAGACGAGAAGAAAGCGTATGCGGAGGTCAAAGAGAGGGCGAAGCCNATTATGGTTACGTGGTTGGGGGAGAGGCCCAGGGCTACCATAGAACCGGCTATGGGCTTTATGGCAGCGGAGACCCTCTCCTTCACTTTGTTGAGCATTGTTCCACCTTTGATTGGGATATACGGTTACGCTTAAAATTAAGTTTGCTGAAGAGTATCTCTCCGGGGGGCTACTAGTATAACCTCAATTACTTTCAACCCGTCAGCTTTTGTCGAGGAGAAGGTCAGGCAGATAAGAGAGTACGTGGGGGGTTCCAAGGCTGCCATAGCCACTTCAGGNGGGGTAGATAGCACCACCTGCGCTGTCCTAGCCCACAAGGCTCTGGGAGGGAGGCTGATCTGCTTCTTCATGGACACGGGATTCATGAGGGAGGGAGAGGTGGAAGAGGTCAGCGAAATGCTCAGGTCCCTTGGGCTACCCCTAAGGGTGCTCTATGTGAGAGACAGGTTTATTGAGGCGCTCAGGGGGAAGAGGGACGCAGAGGAGAAGCGGATCACCTTCAGGGAGACTTTCTACAGGGTTTTGAGCGAGGAGGCAAAGAAGGAAATGTGCGACGTTCTCATCCAGGGCACCATAGCGCCGGACTGGATCGAGACCTCGGGCGGGATAAAGACTCAGCACAACGTGCTGGAGCAGCTCGGTCTCAACACCGTGGACAGGTACGGCTTCAGGCTACTGGAGCCGCTGCTGGAGCTTTACAAGGATCAGGTGAGGGAGGTTGCCAGGTACCTCGGCGTGAGGCTTGAGGCTTCTGAGCGGCAGCCTTTCCCCGGACCTGGGCTGATGGTCAGGTGCATTGGTGAGGTTAGGGAGGAGAAGCTCAAGGTTCTGAGGGCAGCAACCTCGGTGGTGGAGAGGGCTCTCGGCGGACTGAGACCGCCCCCCAACCAGTACTTCGCGGCGGTCGTTGAGGATGAGAGGTCAGCCGCCAGCCACGAGGCCGAGAGGGCCGTGCGGGAAGTCCTGCCAGGAGGGAGGGTCCAATACTTCAATTGCAGGGCTACTGGCGTGAAGGGGGACAACAGGGCCTACGGCAAGATAGCTGTGGTGAGCGGAGGGAAAGCAAGCACGGAGGACCTCTTCAGACTTCCAGAGAAGATAATACATGAGGATGGCGAGGTTGTCAGGGCGGTGTACGAGTTGGGAGGGGAGGGGTCAGGCATGGGCGGCGGCAGCACAAACAGATACGCAGTCCTGGTAAGGGCTGTGGAGACAAGAGACTTCATGACGGCGAAGCCCTACAATGTCCCCATGGAGTTGCTTGAGAGGCTCTGCAGAGATCTGCTGGAGATAAAAGGGGTCTCCTCGGTCTGCTATGACATAACCTCTAAGCCGCCAGCGACTGTGGAGTATGAGTGAAAGGGCGGGTCTCGATGCGGATCCCGGTGGTATTTTTGGGGGGGCAGTACAACCACCTCATAGTTAGGGCGCTGAAGGAGCTCGGGGTCGAGAGTTGGATGATAAGGCCCAATGTGAGGCTGGAAGATCTTCAGGTGGACGGGCTAGTGATGGGCGGGGGCCCCCACAGCGTCAATGACGGTCTGGAGAGGTTCGGAAACCTGCCCCAGATAATAGAGAGAGGTTGGTTCCCGATGCTCGGGATATGCCTCTCCCACCAGCTCTTAGGGTTTCTGCTCGGCGGACGGGTCGTGAAGGGCAGGAAGCCTGAGTATGGCAGGACCATCATAAGGGTCATTGAAGCTGACGAGATCTTCCAAGGTGTGGGGAGTGAGTTCGTGGCGTGGGCCTCGCACAACGATGAGGTCAAGCAGGACGGGGGGAGGTTCAGAGTCCTCGCAAGGAGCGACTACTGCGATGTGGAGGCGTTGAGGCACGAGAGCAAGCAGATATACGGCGTGCAGTTCCACGTAGAGGTGGCAGAGACGCCGAAGGGGAAGGAGATTTTGAAGAACTTTGTGAAAATGTGCAGGTGATACGATTCTGCAAGGACGGCAAGTGCTTTGCAAAGATCCAAATTTTGGACCACTTAACCTTTTTAATCGGTTTTTATAAAAAACCCATTGAATAATTGGGATGGTCTGGTTGTCAATCTTTGAGGGGCTAGCGGCGATAAAAATTGTGCTCCTAGGCGGCACCATGTTCGTGGCTTCGTTCCAGGATCTGAAGAGTAGGGAGGTCAGCGACAAGATTTGGGGTGTCGCTTTACCACTCGGACTGATGCTGACAGTTGTGGAGATTGTCTTGAATCCAAGTTACCCTTACCTGTTGGCGCTCTTGAGCGGGGTATTCTCGGTGGCTCTGGCGTTCGGCATCTACTACCTAGGCCTCTACGGGGGGGCGGATGCGAAGGCGCTGGCGACGATAGCTGCAACCTCTCCCCTGCCACCATACGGTATTTTTGAGACGTCTCCCTTCTTTCCGATAACAGTCCTGGGAAACGGGATAATCCTCTCGCTACTGCTGATACCGGCATGCCTAGTGTGGAATGTACTTTTCTACTTGAGGGGAAAGGACCTCTTCTCAGGACTGACTGTGAGTTGGTGGGAAAAAGTGGTGGCAGTTCTTATAGGGGTGAAAGTGAAGGCTACCAC
>QNVH01000023.1 GCA_004347955.1 Thermoproteota archaeon
CAGTGAAAAAGCAGATCGAGGAGCAAGAAAACGAACTCGCTATAACTCAAGAAAAGATTGTTAAGTTCATTGAAACTAGGGTAAGAGAGTTAGAGAAAGAGGGAATGGCGAAGGAAGAGAATAAGGATTAGCCTGTTGGACAAAGGCGCTATGGTGAAAGCGGATAAAAGATAAAAAAATAATAAATAAAAAAAATAAGAAATAAAAGGAAGGCAGGACGATGGGGGGCTTCGCTGGCGAGATCTCTAAGGTTTTAAAAGACAGACCATTCGAACAGGTGGCACTTCAAAGCTTAACCGAGATATTCGGCGAGAACAATATACAAAGCCTAGTATTTCATATTGGTGGAGAGGTGACTTTTAAAGATCCTGAGCTATTTGAAAAAAAGATCAGAGCATTGTTCAAAGATGGTGCAGAGTTGATCTTGAATCACATAATGTATAACGCCCTTAGGACCGCAGTGCCTGAGAAGGAAACAGTTCAAAATCAATTTTTAAGGGGAAAGTCATGAAAAATGACCAATAGTGATATTAACCCTGAGGATTTTTTGAAGGTTTTCAGTTTTTTGGATGATTCAGATATAATGCTTATCGTTTTGGACAGTGAGTGGAAGGTAAAATTTCTGAATAAAAGAGCATGTGAGTTCTTTGACGTAACTAAACAAGATATGGTTGGGAAGGACCTTCTGCTTGAGACCAGCGTCCGTGGCTGGGAAGAATTGCGAGAAGCTTTCCGTTCAAAGATAAAAATGGAGGGATTTTTTAAGCAGGAGCTCAGAGCCTCAACGAAAGATGGTCACGTTCAGTCAGCCACTTTCGAATTCATGGTCTTCAAGAAGGGAGGGGCTGAGTGGGTAGTTGGAGTGGGCGTGCCCACAAACTCACCAGCACGGGATTGGCTGGAAATTTTAGACCTTCTGATAGAGGAAAGAACTGAGGCGATAAGGGAATCAGAGAGTAAGTACAGAGAGCTTGTTGAACTGGCCAAGTCAATAATATTCAAATGGGACGCCGAAGGCAAAGTCGTATGGATGAATGAGTATGGTCTGAAATTTTTTGGATTTGCGGAGGAGGAGATAATTGGCAGATCCGTCTACGAGACTATAGTGCCTAGGATTGAGAGCACGGGGAGAGACCTGAGTACGCTCGTGAGGGATATCGTCGAAAAAGAGGATGAATACTCCTCAAACATAAACGAAAATGTGAAGAAGGACGGCACAAGGGTTTGGATCCACTGGTCAAACAGGCCCATAAAGGACAGCAAAGGGAATCTGGTGGCAATACTTTCAATTGGCACAGACATCACTGACAGAATAAAAATGGAAAAGATGCAGGAGTACGAGTTGAAGAAGAGCAAGGCTCTCTCAAAGCTTTACGGTCTACTGGTCTCCCCTGCAATAAAAATTAGCGACGTTGAAGATGCCATATTGGCCGAGGCTATGGAGATCACCGAGAGCGGGTGCGGATTCGTTGGCAGGGTTGACCCTAAAACTAGAGAGTTAGTTTCCAATATCGCCCAGCTGCCTGAGTGCAAGGTGAAAGAGAAGAAGATAAAACTAAGCAAAGATAATAAACCCAAGTCGCTAATTGAGTTCGCCCTCAGCAACCTGAAGCCGTTCTATACGAACTCTCCGAGGTCTCATCCTGCATACAAGGGAGAGCCTGAATGGCACGTTAAAGTTGAGCGCTTCCTCGTGGCTCCGATACTGGTAGATGACAGAGTGATGGGCATAATTGCCCTTGCCAATTCCAAAAGGGACTATGATGATCGCGACGTGGAAACTGTCTCTGAGATGTCCAAATACTTTGTACTCGCGATGCAGAGAATAAATTACGAAGAAGAGTTAATCCTTAGAGAAAACCTCTACAAAACGCTCTTTGAGAATGCGCCGGTGCCAACCCTGCTGATTGACGAAAATGGCACACTTTCAAACGTAAACGCAGCATTTGAGAAGCTCTCTGGTTACACAAAGGAAGAGGTTGAGGGCAAGAAAACTTGGAAGGAATTTGTATTCTCGGAAGACCTCAAGAGGATGGAGGCATACAGAGCTGAGAGGCTCGCGGGGCGTTACGCGCCTCCATCTTACGAATTCAGGTTTCTGGATAAGAAGATGAACGTGCACGAGGTCCTAGCCAACGTCTCATTAATCCCCGGAACTAAGAAAACCATCGCCTCCTTCATAGATCTCACTGACATTAAGAGGCTCCAGGAGGAGCTCAAGAGGAGCAAGGAAGCGCTCGAGAGGTACTCCAAGCACCTCGAGGAGCTCGTCGAGGAGAGGACCAAGGAGCTGAGAGAGAAGGAGCGGCTCGCGGCTATAGGCGAGGCTGCAACCTCCGTAGCCCACGACCTGAAGAGCCCGCTGCAGGTGCTGATAAATTCCGTCTACATTGCCAAGATGGGCATATCCAAGTTACCTGCCCCCATGGTTGAGCAGTTGAAGAGTTCTGGCGTTTTGGAGAGTCTTAGCAGGATAGAAAAACAGATAGGTTACATCAACAGAATCCTCTTGGACCTTCAAGAGATATCTAGACCGATAAAGCCAGAAGCCACAAATGTTAACCTGGGGACATTGGTCAAAGAGAGCCTGCAATCCGTCACCGTGCCGGATAACATCGAGTTGACGATCCCGGAAGGAGATTTGGACGCCAGACTAGACCCGCATCTCATGAGAAGGGTCCTTGTTAACCTGATCGAGAACGCAGTTCAAGCCATGCCCAAGGGCGGAAAGCTGGAGATAGCGTGCGCGAGAGTGGACTCGGAGCTGCTTATCACCGTAAAGGACACTGGCATAGGTATGCCCAAGGAGGTCGTCGAGAATGTATTCAAGCCCTTCTTCACGACAAAGACCAAGGGGACTGGCTTCGGTCTCTACACGTCCAAGCGTATTGTTGAGGCACATGGAGGGAAAATATCTGTTGAGAGCGAGGTTGGAAAGGGAACAACATTCACGATCCGGATCCCAATAAAACAATGATGCAGAATCGGTGAAGTTTATGGATGCTGAAAGAGATGAGAACTTGGAAAAGGACGCCAGTCACAACTCCGCCGGTGAAGGCGATACTGGTAACGATGCCAATACCAACGCAGATGGCGTTACCTATACCTATATCAATGCCAATGCCGATGGCGGTAAGGACACGGTCAAGAATAAGATCAGAGGCATCCGGGGCTTTCTTATAGACCTGGATGGCTGTGTTTACAGGGGCGACACGCTTATAGAAGGTTCGGATGTAGCCATTAAGGCTCTGAAGGGGTCTGGGCGGAAGGTACTTTATTTGACCAACAACTCAACCAAAACGCCCCAGGAGTATGCAATGAAGCTTAGGCGGTTAGGAGTAGATGCAGATCCCGCAGAGATCTTGACCTCGGCAGTCGCAACAGCCGCATATATGCGCAGGTTCGAGAGGAGCTCATGCTATGTGATAGGGGAGGAGGCACTGAGATCAGCCCTTGCGCAGGAGGGGTTTACCATTGTTGAAGAAGGAAATGAGGGGCGCGCAAAGTATGTGGTGTGCGGCCTCGACAGGAGTCTTACATACGGTAAATTGGCAGCCGCATGTGCGGCCGTGCAGAGAGGCGCGAAGTTCATAGCGACAAATACCGACCCGAACCTCCCAGTGGAAGGAGGTTATCTGCCAGGGGCGGGCTCTATCGTTGGGGCTGTGAGGATAGCCACAGGTGTGAGGCCGATTGTGGTGGGGAAGCCATCAAGGTACATAATGGAAATAGCCCTGGAGCGGCTCGGTCTAAATAAGGAAAAAGTAGCCATCGTGGGGGATCGGATCGATATAGACGTGAAAGCGGGAAAAGTCGCCGGGATATACACGGTGCTTGTCTCCTCAGGAGGTTATTTAAAGGTAAGAAAGATGGGACTAACCCCCGACCTTGTGGTCAGGAGCCTATACGATCTTGTGGCCCTCCTCTGATTTTTTTTTATTTAAATGTTTAAAAAATGTATATAAATACTCGGGAAGATTTTTAATAAGGGTGTATAAAGCTTGGAGGTTGTGGATCCTCTAACCGGAGACCTTGTAGAGGTCGTAGGGTTCTCCGATCTCCGCATCGGCAAACTCCGAAGAGGAAAGGTTAGAGACGTATATGACTTGGGCGATGAACTCTTGATTTACCACACTGACAGGGTCTCAGCTTTCGATGTCGTTCTGCCGACCCTCATACCTCACAAAGGGGAGTACCTCCAGAGACTCTCGGTCTACTGGATGGAGAAGAGCAGAAAAGTCTTCCCCAACCACCTCATCGCCGTGGCCGATAGCAGAACCATTCGGGTGAGGAAGGCTAAAAGGATTGACATCGAATGGGTCGTCAGGAAGTACCTCTACGGTTCTCTCTGGAGGGAGTACAGCGAAGGGAAAAGAGAGCTTTATGGCATAAAGCTTCCTTCGGGACTGAGGAAGGCAGAGGAGCTCCCCTCGCCCATTGTAACTCCGACAACTAAGGTGGACAAGGGTCACGACCAGGCGATCACGAAGAGAGAAGCCCTGGAGCGCGGTCTTTTGGACAACGAAACTTGGGATGCCCTGGAAGATGCCTCCATCAAGTTGTACGAGTTTTATGAGAGGGAGGCGAAGGCGAAGGGTTTGATAATACCCGATTTCAAGCTAGAGTTCGGCTGGGTCGGGGGTGAACTCATCCAGATCGACGAGCCCCCCACGCACGACTCGGCAAGAATATGGGCATCCAGCTACTACAGGGTCGGAGAGAGTCAGGAGGACCATTGCCTTGACAAGGAGTTCTTGAGGGAATGTCTCAGGAGGATGGGTTTTCATGGAGAGGGCGAAGCTCCGATACTGCCGCCGGTTGTTGTCGGTGAGGTTGAGAAGAGATGTATAGGTGCATACAGGGTCTTGGCAGAGGGGGAAAAGATAGAGGCGCTTGGGCTCCTGTCCGTTGATGCTATTTTTAAATGAACTAGTCAAAAATCTTTAAAAACATATCCTTTTATATACACGTTCATAGCAAAGAGATGGTGATAAATGGTTGGGGAGAAGTGTGGGGTCTATGCTGCCAAGTGCCTTGACGGGGGAGAAGTCTTCTCCAACCTGTACTGGGGAATTGTGGCCCAGAACCACAGGGGGCACGAGTCTTACGGTTTCTTGACCTATTCTGACGGTTTCAGGAGGTACGTCGACCTGGGGCTGGTCCCGAGGATAGANAGGGAGGAGTTTTTGAGGTGGAAGATCCTCCTCCCCGGGAGTGTTGGGATAGCCCACGTCAGGTACGGGACCTCAGGGAAGAGGGATCTGTATTCCCACCTTAAAGACGCTCAGCCAATCGTTTCTGTCAAGGGTAAAAGGAGGGTGGGAATCGCGTACAATGGAAATATTGTGAATGTGGGCTGGTTGAAGGAAGAGGTGATGAGCAAGGGGGTAAAACTGAGGACAACCTCGGACACCGAGCTCCTCTCGAGGTACCTGTTGGAGAAGTGTGAAAAAGGTCTGATCGAGGGCATACATGCTTGCATGGAGAACGTGGAGGGTGCCTTCTCGGTTGTCGGTCTGGACTCGAATGGCAGGATGTTTGCATTCAGGGACCCATTGGGGATGAGGCCGCTACTCTACGGCAATAAGGGCTCCTTGATGGCNGTCTCCTCTGAAAGTGTTGGGCTTAACATAAACGAGGTAGGCGTGATAGGCGAGATAGAGCCAGGGGAGGCGATAATATTTGGTGAGTCTGTTGAGAGGGTGAGAATTGTCAAGAGGGGCAGGAGGGCGTTCTGTGGTTTTGAGTTCTCATATTTCATGAGGCCTGACTCCGTAGTAAATGGAAGGTTTATTTACAAGATCAGGGAGGAGCTGGGGCGCAGGCTGGGCAGAAGGTATCAAGAGTTTGTCAAAAAGGCTGACCTAATAGTCTCAATACCAGAGACCGCCGACGATGCCGCCTACGGTCTTCACGAAGAGACAGGGATCAGGTGGGAGAGGATGCTCAGGAGGCATAGGTTCGTGACTCACAGGGCGTTCATCATGGACCCAACTGAGAGGGTCTCCACCATTGACAGGAAGATAAACGTCCTGAATGGCAACCTTCAAGGAAAGAGGGTGATAGTGGTGGAGGACAGCATAGTCAGAGGCGACACGACCAAGACCGTGATAAGGAAGCTGAGGGAGAGTGGTGCCGAAAAGGTTTACGTATTCGTCACCTTCCCTAGGATAACGCACCCTTGCTTTTACGGAATAGACATGGCAACCTTCTCAGAACTCATCGGTTTCTTCTACGACGAGAATGGAATAGCCGAGAAGATCGGGGCAGACGCGGTCTGCTACCAAACACTTGAAGATTTTGTCGACGCCACAGGAATGAGAATGGGGGATCTTTGCATGGCTTGTACCACGGGGTTGTATCCCACGGAGCTGGCACAGAAGATAGCGGACAGGGCCAGGACGAGGATTGAGGTGAAGGGAAGCGGCAGGATTTATGAAAGCGCGGAGGTGTGAGGGATGGCTGGGATACTGGGCATTTACCTTTTTGATGAGAGATGGGACGTCTACAACTTTGGGGTCTTTGGGCTTATGGCTCTCCAACACAGGGGGCAGGAGACTGTTGGACTGGAGGTCTTTGGGAAGTCTAGGGGGAAGGTTGAGGGAGAGGGGCTTGTGGACCAGGTACTTGTAAACAACAAAACTGCAGGGCATATCTGCCTCGGGGCGGTCTCGCCTTACCCTGCATCTAACGGCGAGATCCAGCCGATAAGGTTGAGTGAAAACGTCTCCCTGGCGATAGATGGGAAGATCCTGAGGATAGACGGGTACCAGTGGGATCCCACGCTGAGCTATGAGGGAAACTTAAGGAGGGCGCTCGAAGGCGATAGCGTAGAGGAAATTCAAGAGTTTTTCTCGAGGTGCAGGGGTGGCTTCTCTTACATAGCCCTCAACGGCAAGCCCGAGATGGTTGCTGGTAGGGGAGACCTTGGAGTAAAGCCGCTCGTCCTCGGAAAGATGGGATTTGAGGGAGGGATCGTCTCCTCTGAGAGCTGCGTCATGGACATAATAGGGGAGCGGGTCCCCATAAGCCCTGCAGAGAACATCGAGCCAGGAGAGGTGAGGATCTTCACGCCGCTCTCGGCACACGCAGAGCGGTTGAGGAACTGCAGCAGGAGGGCTTACTGCAGTTTTGAGTACGTCTACCTCGCCAGACCGGACTCTTACATAAACGAAATTCCTGTCTACAGGGTCAGGAGGAAGATCGGGGAGGTCCTGGCGGAGGAGGGGCGCGTTGAGGCGGACGTTGTCATCGGGGTGCCTGAGACTGCCGTACCTTTTGCCATGGCCTACTCAAATTCCACAGGGATCCCTGTGGAGAAGGGCTTCGAGTTGACGGGCAGGAGGGTCAGGAGCGCGATGAAGCCCAATCAGATAGAGAGGCTGAAGGGGGTCCAACTAAAGCTGAATGTTATAAGCGAGGCGGTGAGGGGGAAGAGGGTGGTACTCATCGATGACAGCGTGGTCAGGGGAAACACCCTCGCGAACATCGTCTACCTGATGAAGGAGAAGGGCGCAAAGGAGATACACGTCCGGATCGGGAGCCCCCACATAGTCTCCCACTGCCCGTTCGGCGTCGAGGTCCCGCCGGAGGACGAGCTCATAGGCAGGCACCTGCCGGAGGAGAAGATAGCGGAGGTCGTTGGCGCCGACTCCTTCAGGTACCTGAGCATAGACGGGCTCGTCGAGGCGACTGGNTTGAAGTTTGATGACCTGTGCCTGGGTTGCTTTAACGGTAATTACCCGGAGGTGTGATTGTGAAGGTTCTGCTAGTCGGCGGTGCTGGAAGGGAGCACGCAATAGCCCTCACACTAGCAAGGAGCGTACACCAGCCAAGGCTCTACTGCCTTTCTGAAATGGTCAACCCTGGCATCAAAAAGTTGGTGGACAGTAGCATGGGCGAGTACTTCAGGGGCGATATCAATGATCCGGGGCACGTCGCGAATGTGGCAGAGGAGGTCGGGGTAGACTTCGTTTTCGTTGGTCCGGAGGAGCCGAACTTTCATGGGGTGCCTGACAGGCTTGAAGAGAANGGCATTCCGTGCATAGGTGCCAACAGGGCAGTTTCTGAGTTGGAGATGTCTAAGGCGAGCATGAGGGACCTGCAGTGGAAGTACAAGATCCCGGGCAGGCTATGGTACAAGAAGTTCAGAACGTATGAGGAGGCAATCCCCTACATCGAGGAGTACGCCGACAGTATCGCCCTAAAGCCAGCTAGGCAAGCCGGCGGCAAGGGCGTGAAGGTCATAGAAGACTTTCAGGTATACCTTCAAGAAGACAAGAGGAGAGTTAAGAGGGAGCACGCAGAGTCCATAGTCAAGGAGTACATGAGGGGCTATGAAGATACAGAGTACAGGCTCCTGATAGAGGAGCGGGTTTGGGGACCAGAGTACACGCTCCACTGCTTCACAGACGGGAGGACCGTACTGCCGATGCCGGTCGTTCAGGACAACAAGCACGCGTTCGACGGGGACCTTGGGATGGAGACTGGTGGGATGGGCTCCGTCTCTTGCGGGATGAATCTTAGGTACGGAATCGACGACGAGAGGAGCATAATAACAGAAGAAGAGTACAAAAGGTCTGTGGAGATAGTCAGGATGATGATAGAGGCGATACAGAGGGAGACTGACAAGAAGTACCACGGGGTCGTCGCAGGTCAGATGATGCTGACCTCGGTTTGGGGACCAACTGTCATAGAGATGTACTCGAGGCTAGGCGATCCAGAGGCTGCAAATGTCCTTGCCATGCTAAGGACCGACCTGGTTGAGATCTGCGAGGCGATAATCGGGGAGAGGCTAAACACCATCAAGGCGGAGTTTGACGACAGGGCTGTGGTTGTTAAGGCAGTGTGCCCGGAGGGCTACCCGAACAAGAGGGACCTTGCGAGGGGTCATCCCGTTAGGATCAGCGTTGACAACGGCACAGGATCCATCCTTTGGGCCTCCGCAGATCTGGTCGACGGGAGGGTCTTGACTGGGGGGTCGAGGATTGTGGAGTGCGTGGGCACAGGGAGTAGCATACCAGAGGCGAGCTCAGTAGCCGAAAGGCTGTGCGGAGCGGTCTCACTTGAGGATGGCTGGAAGGTCTTCCACAGGAGCGATATCGGCTCTGAGAAGTTCATGGAGAGGAGGATCGCCTTGGCAAACATGGCACGCGAGATCTACCAATACAGGGAGAGGAAGGGGCTTCTCGGGAAGAGGATGATGTGGATACCCGGGAAGGGCTTAGTTGAGGTGGGATAGAATGGTAAAGAAATTGACCGAGGAAGAAAGGATCAAGCTTCTCAAGAATGTAAATAGCTACAGGAGAGAGTTTGAGGATAGACTCTCTCCGCTGGATGGGCTGAGGCGCGACAAGCCTGTGACGTTCATCTCTGTGGGTGGAGGCGAGCTTGGCGACTTGGCTGTGACCGCCGCCAAGAGGATCTATGGCGGGCTCTCGGGCGGGATCCGGACAATTGCCTTTGATAGGTACAACGGGTTCCCGGCTCAAGACTCCTCTGACTACTATGAGATCTTCGACATGAAGGATGGAGACGCCCTGGAGAACTACATAAGGAAGTACATTCCAGACCCGAACGAACCCCATGCCATATACCTTGAGGTGGAGATGATAGATACCGAGAGGACCTTCAGGCTTGGCATGGAGGAGGGCTATAGAGTTATGTCAACACCATACGGGCCACTAGTCTGCATGGACAGGCATGCGACGAAGATGATGTTCGACATGCTTCGGCTCGAGAGGGTGGAATGGGCATACGCCAGGAGTGACGAGGAGGTGAGGAGGATCGCTGCAGACTTCGGACTCCCGGTGATCGTCAAGCCCGTAATGACCTCGAGCGGGCACGGCACATCAATTGTGAAGGACGAAGAGTCCCTCAAGAAGGCGTACGCCCACGCCAGGGAGCACGCGAGGGGTATAGGGGAGGAGGTGATAGTTGAGAGGTTCATGCCGGATTTGAAGTCCTCCGGCACCGAGGTAACTCAGATAGTCGTCCGGCACTTCGACGGCGACGGAAAGATCGTCGACTCTTTCCTTCCACCCATAGAGCACAGGAGACCCGGGGCCACCTATCATGAGAGCTGGCTCCCTGCTACGATATCTCCTTTGGCTGCTCGGAGGTGCAGGGAGTTCGCCGGAAAGATCGCAGATTTCCTCGGGGGCATAGGGGTCTATGCGGTTGAACAGTTCGTTATCGGGGATAGGGTGTACAACAATGAGGTCGCAAACAGGCCCCACGATACCGGTCTGATAACTAGGTGGATGCTGAACATGGATGAGGGCGGACTGCAGCTGACATCAACTCTCGGTCTTCCTTTGAGCAGTTCCTCCACTGAGATCTCGAGGAAGGGAGTTTATGGGGTCGCTCATGTGGTCCTGGCGCCCGACGGCTTTGAGGGGGAGAGAAAAGTCATAAGCGTTGACATGGGGGCGATCCACAGGTTCATGGGATCTGGTGAAGACTTCTGGTACTTCGGGAAGCCGTCGGCTTACGCTGGCAGAAGGATGGGGCTGGCTGTGGCTTTTGCCGAGGATCTCAACTCCGCGAGGCATGGCGCAGAAAGGCTGGCCCACTTTGCCGAGGGCTGTATACTCTACGGAGGTGATTAGTGTGCCCAAGGTCGCAGTTGTAATCGGGAGCAAATCTGACTCCAGCGCAGGAGAGGAGGCTGTTGGGGTTTTGAAGGAGTTCGGTCTGGATGTTGATTACAGAACTATCTCTGCCCACAGGAGCCCAGATGAGTTAGACTCGTTTGTAAAGTCAACAGACGCTGAGGTATTCATTGCGGTCGCCGGCCTCTCAGCGGCACTGCCCGGAGTTATCGCCTCAAAGACCACTAAGCCAGTCATAGGGGTTCCGCTAAGCGTAAAGTTGGGGGGCCTGGATGCCCTGCTATCGATGGTGCAGATGCCGCCTGGCGTCCCTGTCGCCACAGTTGGCATTGACAACGCAAAGAATGGGGCTATTCTGGCGGTCGAGGTGCTGGCGCTGAAGTATCCGGAGCTTAGGGAGAAGCTAATGGAGAGAAGGGGGCTGAAGAGGGCATGATGGTGAGGATCGAGGTCAAACTCAAGAGTGGGCACTTTGACCCAGAGGGGGACGTCACTGCCAAGTCGCTAAGGGACCTTGGCTTTCCTGTGAATAGCGTGAGGGTGAGTAAGGTATACACAGTTGAGCTAGATGCCAACAGCAGGGAGAAGGCAATGAGCACAGCGCGGGATATGTGCAGGAAACTCCTGGCAAACCCAACCAAGGACGACTTCTTTATAGAGGTGCTAGCGGGTGAGGGAGGGACTGATTAGAAGGTTCCCAGGGCTCTCTTTGGTGGAGTTAGATCTCTCCAAGGCGGAAGACGAAGACCTTTTGGAGATAAGCCAGACGATGGGTCTAGCCCTCAGCCTAGGCGAGATGAGAGCCATAANGGNTCACTACTCGAGACCCCTCACAGACGTGGAGATTCAGACATTCGGGCAGACATGGTCGGAGCACTGCATCCACAAGACATTCAAGGGCATTGTAGAGGTCGAGGGCGGGAGGAGGATAAATGGGCTACTAAAGGAGTATATAATGAGGGCGACCAAGGAGCTCAACAAGCCCTGGTGCTACTCGGTCTTTGAGGACAACGCCGGGCTGATAGAGTTCGACCAAGGTTATCTGGTGGCTGCAAANGTGGAGACTCACAACCACCCCTCTGCTGTTGAGCCGTTTGGTGGCGCCGCGACGGGCGTGGGAGGGGTCATAAGGGACATCCTGGGGGTGTGGGGTGAGCCCATAGGGAACGTCGATGTCCTNTGCTTCGGTCCACTTGACCTTCCCTACGAAAGTCTACCCCCCGGTCTTAAGCACCCAAGTTACATCTACAAGGGAGTCATTGCCGGAATTGGGAGCTACGGTAACAACATGGGCATACCAACGGTATCAGGAGCGATATTCTTCGATTCTGGGTACATTGGAAACCCGGTCGTCTACTGTGGCTGCGTTGGTATACTTCCCAAAGGTTNNTACGTGAAGGATACCAAGGAGGGTGACTATGCAGTCTTGGCAGGGGGCAGGACTGGAAGAGACGGAATACACGGCGTCACATTCGCCTCCACCGACCTGATGGAGGACACCGACAGACTCAGACCTGCTGTCCAGATACCCAACCCCCTCGTGGAGGAGCGCCTCAGGCGCGCAATAGTCACTATAAGGGACAGGCGGCTGGCATCGGGCATCACAGACCTCGGGGGAGGCGGGATCTCATGCGCAACAGGGGAGATGGCTCACAGGTCCGGACTTGGAATAGAGGTGAACCTTGATGTTGTGCACCTCAAGGAGCCGGACCTGGCGCCCTGGGAGATATGGATCTCCGAGTCCCAAGAGAGGATGCTCCTGTCAGTCCCTGAGAGGAACCTTGGAGACGTGCTGGGGGTCCTTGAGGATGAAGACGTGGAGGCATGTGTGCTGGGCA
This sequence comes from Thermoproteota archaeon, assembly GCA_004347955.1. Lineage (GTDB taxonomy): Archaea > Thermoproteota > Methanomethylicia > Methanomethylicales > Methanomethylicaceae > WYZ-LMO10. Next base: position 12,452 of record QNVH01000023.1, read on the forward strand.
GGTTTAATGGGAGCGGGAGGCTGAGAGTCCACTACAGAGGTCTGGTGGTCTGCGACCTCGATCTCGATTTTCTCTACAGCCCACCCAAAGTGGTCCGGAAGGCTTCAAGTGTGGAATACGTGCCAACCCCCTTAACCCTCCCCGAACCAAAGGACCTTGCCGAAGAGCTGCTGATGGTACTTTCGGATCCGAACATAAGGAGCAAGGAGGGGGTCATCAGGACCTACGACCATGAGGTTAGGGGGTGCACCGCTGTCAAGCCCCTCCAAGGAGATCTTGGCGGACCCAATGACGCGGCCGTTATCAAGCCCCTGAGGGACTCATGGATGGGGCTCGTGATCTCCTGCGGGATAAACCCTTTCTACCCAGACCCATACTGGATGGCTGCTGCATCCATAGAGGAGGCAATCCGGAACAACGCTTCTGTCGGTGGGAGGAGGGTCGCCCTCCTCGACAACTTCGTCTGGGGGAACCCAGAGAGGGATGACCGGATGGGGAGTCTTGTGAGGGCTGCTGAGGCATGCTACGATTTCTCAAAGGCCTTAGATGCACCTTTCATATCCGGGAAGGACAGCTTGTACAATGAGTCGCCCTTGGGGCCAGTGAGACCCACGCTATTGATAACTGGAATAGGGATCATCCCAGACGTGAGGAAGGCCATTACTGTAGAGCTGAAGGAGGAAGGAGACCCTGTTTACGTTCTCGGGGTGACTAGGAACGAACTTGCCGGCTCAATCTATCTGAGGAACAAGGGGCTCGGTGGAGGGGAGTGTCCAAAGGTGGATGCGAAGATCTCCAAAGATACCATAAGGTCGGTGATTGAAGCTATTGACTCCGGTCTAGTAGCAGCTTGCCACGACGTCTCGGAGGGAGGGATAGGAGTAGCAGCGGCGGAGATGGTCATGGCTGCCAAGTTAGGACTATCTCTTGACCTTCGCAAAGTCCCCTCAGACGTAAACAGGTCGGACGTTTTACTCTTCTCAGAGTCCACATCTCGGTTCTTGGTGGAGGTGAAGAGGGATCGCGCCAGCGAGTTTGAGGAGATCCTTCATGGAGTGCCTTGCGGCAAGGTAGGTGTTGTGGGGGGGAAGACTTTCAGGATTGTTGGCTTAGATGGCGCTATCTGGGAAGTTGGCATATCAGATCTGAGGCGCGCGTGGAGGGGTGGCGATGGACCTTAGGAGGGCAAAAGCCTGCATAGCGAGGGTTGGCGGTACCAACTGCGACTTGGAGGTGAAGGTGGCGCTCGAGCACCTGGGGCTCAAAACAGAAATACTTCATATGAAACAGATCTTGAAGAGAGGACTCTCTGAATACCACCTTCTTGTCTTTCCCGGTGGTTTCTCCTATGGAGACTACGTCAGGGCAGGTGCGATCTGGGGCAAGGAGGTCCACTCCAAGATCAAGTCTGAGCTCGAGGCTTTCATAGAGGAGGAGAAGCTTGTAATGGGAGTTTGCAACGGATTCCAGGTGATGATCGAGGCTGGCATATTGCCTAATGGTGAGCTGGTCGAGGTCCCTAAGGCGGCACTCGCAAACAACGCGTCTGCCAAGTACGAGTGCAGGTGGGTTTACATCAAGGTAGAGAGGGGCGAGACTCCCTTCACAGGAGATCTTGGGACTGGAGAGCTTCTGAAAATACCTGTGGGGCACGGTGAGGGTCGGTTCATTCCAGCCTCCGAGGAATCCTTAAAGGAGCTTATTGACGAGGGGTGCGTTTTATTCAGATATGCGATGCCTAATGGTGAGGCGGCGGGGGGCAGGTACCCTTACAACCCGAACGGCTCAGTCTACGACATTGCGGGGATATGCAATGGAAAAGGGAACGTTATGGGGATGATGCCGCACCCAGAGAGGGCTTTTTTCGGTTGGCAGCTGCCCGAAGGGAGAAGCGCCCCATACGGAGACGGAAAGAGGATCTTCCAAGGCATAATAAAATACCTGCAGAAGTACTGAGCGGCTCTATGTTCTGGTCAGATTTAACGCCAAAAATCCCCAAATGGCAAATAACCTTATAACCCTGTGAAATTTTTCGGTATCCAGTATTGGGAGGTATATTGAGTGTCTCAGAAACAGGCTAGCCCAGCGCCACTTGGTCTTGCAGCCTTTGCGATGACGACCACGGCACTTTCGCTGTTCATTCTTGGTTTATTACCTGCCGAAGGGATAGGAGTAGTGATACCATTAGCAGTAGCATACGGTGGCATTATCCAAGTCCTTGTGGGCTACTGGGAGTGGAAGAGTGGAAACACTTTCGGTCTGGTGGCTTTCACCTCATACGGGGCTTTCTGGCTCTATTACGCAATGCTCAACCTATTTGCGGGCTGGGGTTTTGTGAGCCTCCATCCAGCAGCCGCCGGAGCTGTCCTCATCCTTTGGGGTTTCTTTACATTCTACCTCTGGATTGCATCGCTTAAGACCAACCTCACAACATCTCTTGTGTTCCTTTTCTTGTGGCTCGCATTCCTACTGTTAGGATTGGGAGACATAACTGGCAGCAGGATCATCATCATGAGCGGAGGCACAATTGCGCTAATCACAGCCGTGGCGGCGTGGTACAACTCACTCGCGATAGTGATAAACGAAACCTACGGGAAGGTCGTCATACCACTCGGAAAGGCTCCCAAGTAACTTTTTTTATTTTTGACATTTTTAGCGGAAAATCCACGGTATCTACGGGTTTGGTGGCACATGAAAATGAACGTTATTAAAGGGTGCCCAGAAAACCCAGAGCTTTAGCTCTCGGATGAATCGGCTAGGATTAAATAGTTTTAGGTCGAAAAAATGCTTGGGATGTTCCCTTGCAGAAGGATCTTCAGGTATGCGTGGTTGGAAGAGTCTTCAAGCCGAATGGAAGAAAGGTTTTAGCCTTAAACAGAACCCTAAGCGAGTAGTTCAGGCTTGTGAGGTGGCACCTCAGCTTCAAAAGTCTAAGATCATTCTGCACGAAAGGTGCTATGAGAGAGCCAAAGAACTCTTCAGCCTGAACACTGCCTTAATCCAGACCGCGAGGGACAAGGCCGTTGAGATATTGATGAGCTTCG
>QNVH01000024.1 GCA_004347955.1 Thermoproteota archaeon
GTGAAGCCGTTGGACTCGGAGACGTCCACTATGAAGGCGACCAGCCCGGGGAGGCGGCTCAGCGCAGAGATCGCGAGCATCTCCGTCTCGCTCCTCTTTTCAAGCGGTCTGTCTAGGAGACCGGGCGTGTCAACTACCTGCAGCCGTCTGCCGCCGACCTCGACGTGGCCGATTATTACCTCCTTGGTTGTAAATGGGTAAGAGCGGACCTCTGGCTTTGCGGAGGATATAGCCCTCACTATTGTTGACTTGCCGACCCCCGGGTACCCCGCCAATATCACGGTGGGCATATCCGGGTCAGCGGCCGGAAGATCCTTCATCTTTTCTCTGATTGAAGATAGAGCAGATAAGTCGTCCTCAAGTCCTCTGATCAGCGAGGAGAGGCGCCCCATGAAGCCCCTTCTGACCCTTGCAGCCTCACCTGGGGTCGAGGCGTGTTTGAGGTTTGAGATGGAAGAACGGCTGATCTCCCTGATGACCCTGGATGTCCTGCTTACGCGCCCAAGGAGAGCCTTGGTCTTTGCCACTCCAAATGTTATCTCTAGGATGTCCCTGTAGAATGGGTGAATGCTCTCTATGGATGGGAAGGACTTGACAAGGTGCTCAAGGTATCCAGCAGAGATCCTCTCTGCGGTTCTGATCCTGGCGGTCTCCCTCCTCTTCGCTTTGACTAAGGCGGGCAGCCTCTGGGGCATGGAGACCTCTGCCTCCATGGACTCGCGGAGTGATTTGTTTATGAGCTCCTCAGCAGTCAGGACTGTTGGGATCTTCTCGAAAGGCTGCCTCAATGGGGTCTCCTCCACAGTATCTCTTCGCCCTTCCTTATACATAAGACCCTGTGGTAGGGTATAACGGCGTCCTCACATATTATCGCCCTAGGGGCAACGTCCTTGATCTCCTCCCCCCTAATTACCTTGGTGTCGCCCGGCACGCCCCTGTGGACTATAACGACCTCTACGCCATTCAGCCCCTCAGGGAATGTCCACCTGATCTTGTTCAGCACCTCTCTAATGGTTGGCATTTCTCATCAACAAAGTAAAAGCTTATTTAATCCGCTACTCATCCTTTGAGTGTTGAAGGGGGATTTTAAATATTGCCTGAGGCGCAAATTGGGTACCCACCGGTGGGTGCAACCACAGTAGGCATAGTCTGTAAGGATGGCGTGGTTCTAGCTTCTGAGAAGAGGATCTCTTACGGTTATTCAATAATGAGTAAGGCGGGGAAGAAGGTTTTCTTGGTGAATGAAAGGATCGGTGTGGCATTCGCGGGCTTGGTCTCAGATGCGCAGGCAATCCTGAGAAGGCTCGGGGCCGAAGTCCGGCTGTACGAGCTGGACTACCACAAAAGGATGAGCGTCAGGTCCGCTGCGAAGCTCCTGGCAAATATCCTCTACTCCCAGAGGTACTACCCGGTATTCACCGAGACGATCGTGGGAGGGGTTGACGAGGAGGGCAACAGGCTCTTCGTCCTCGATCAGCTTGGATCACTCATCGAGGACAAGTTCGCTGCGCTCGGCACTGGCGGGGCCATGGCTATAAGCGTCATTGAAGAGGGTTACAAGGACGGAATGGGAATTGAGGAGGCTAAGGAGCTTGCCGTGAAGGCGGTGAGGGCTGCCATCTCTAGGGATGTGGCGTCAGGAGACGGTGTGGACGTTGCAATCATCACCAAGGACGGGGCTAAGGAGGAGTTCTTTCCCGCCAAGTAGTGGCTGGTAGTTTTGGTAGAGGGGCCATTCAGGACGCTGAGCGCAGGGTTACCAGATAGTTGGCAGGCACTCAGCAGTGAAGACCTGCCACTGGGTCAGAAAGGCGCTTACGGAGGGGAAGATCTGCTACAAGGGGAGGTTCTACGGCATAGAGACGCACAGGTGCCTCCAGATGAGCCCGGCGGTGGTCTACTGCACCAACAGGTGCGTCTACTGTTGGAGGCCGCTGCCAGGCGAGAGGGGTTTTGAATGGGCTGGCGGCAGGATACCGGCGGAGGACGAGCCGAATGAGATAGTGGACGGGGCTATAGAGGCGCACAGGAGGGCGTTGAGCGGCTACAAGGGCAACCCGAAGGTCCCGGAGGAGAGGTACGAGGAGGCAATCCGACCTAGGCACGTGGCAATAAGCCTGAGTGGCGAGCCAACCCTCTACTCCAAGCTCTCTGATCTGATCGAGGAGTTCCACAGGAGGGGCATGACAACCTTTCTTGTCACCAACGGAACAAACCCTAGGGCGCTGGAGGGTCTCAAGGAGCCCACGCAACTGTACGTCTCTGTGAGTGCGCCTTCGGAGGAGGTCTACAGGCGGGTCTGCAGACCATGTGCCGAAGGGAACTGGGAAAGCTTGATGAGGACCGTTTCCATGCTCAAGACCTTCAAGTGCCCCACCGTGGTCAGGATCACGCTTGTGAAGGGGTTAAATATGGAGGACCCAGATGGATATGCAAGGGTCCTGAATATGGGCAACCCCACATACGTTGAGGTGAAGGCGTACATGCATGTAGGGTCGTCGATATGGAGGCTTGGTGCTGAGGCGATGCCCAGCCACGAAGAGGTCTTGGAGTTCGCGGGAGAGGTGGCCAAGAGGTCCGGGTATGACCTGGTTGACGAGGTGCCCGCGAGCAGGGTTGCCCTACTCAGCAGGGTTTCTAAGAGGGTGCCGGTCTGTGAGGATCGCAGAGATAGTCTCCGAGATAAACAGAACGCTTAAGTTGAAGGATGAGAGGAGGGAGAGGCTGATCTCCTACTCTAGGGAGGTTATTAGGAGGTCGGGGAGCACGATACTGGCCATCCACAGGGGGGACTCTGCCAGCGCTGCCGAGAACTTGGAGGCGGCCCGCCAGGCACTCCATAGTTCGCTGGAGGTTTGCAGGGATCAGCCTGAGTACCTCTACCTAGGCGCCCTACCCCAGGCCATGCAGGAGTTCGCCGAGGCCTCCATAGTTATGGCTGTACTTAGAGGGGAGGACCTCCCAACGCCAGAGGAGGTCGGGGTCCCCCCAGAGGCGTACATTGCCGGGCTTGCGGACGCTGTCGGAGAGATGAGGAGGTATGCCCTGGACTCTCTGAGGAAGGACAACATGGAGGAGGCCGAGAGGATGCTCAAGGTGATGGAGGAGGTTTACGTCTCCCTGAAAGGTTTGGACTACCCGAGGGCAGTTGTGCCGAACCTGAAGAGGAGGGTGGACATGATAAGGAGGCAGGTAGAGGAGACTAGGGCCGACGTGACGTTGGCCCACCATGGGAGGCTGATAAGGGGGAGCATCGAGAGGGCAATGGACAGGCTCAAGGGGGGAGGGGCATGAGGATAAACATCAAGGAGATCTTGGAGAGGGCGGAGAGGGACTTTGAGGGGTGCTGGAGGGAGACGGGGAGCCTCGTTGGAGGGAAGGGGGCTTACAGGGCTGGAAGGAAGGGGAGCCCGCACGTGCTCATGGAGACCATAAACAGGCTCCGGGAGGCTTACCTGGACCTGGGATTCGACGAGGTCGTAAACCCAATGATAGTCGACGAGGCAGACATATACAAGCAGTACGGTAGCGAGGCGCCCGCCATACTGGACAGGTGCTACTACCTGGCCACACTGCCAAGACCAGACGTTGGCATAGGGTCCAAGGAGATAGAGGCGATAAGGCGGGCGGGAGGACCGGTTGACCAGCAGAGCCTCGAGAGGCTCAGGGTGACGCTCCACGATTACAAGAAGGGCAGGATAGACGGAGACGACCTCGTGGAGAAGATATCCGAGGCCCTGAACGTTGAGGATACTGTGGCGCTGAAGGTATTGAACGAGGCTTTCCCGCAGTTCAGCAGGCTGGAACCCATCCCTACCAAGCAACTCCTGAGGTCGCACATGACCAGCGCCTGGTTCCTGACATGTGCCGCCGTTCAGCACAAGCTGGAGAGGCCGATAATGCTATTCTCTGTGGGGCTGAGGGCGAGGAGGGAGCAGCAGGAGGACGCGAAGCACCTGAAGTTCCACCACGCAGCCTCATCGGTGATAATGGATGAGGAGGTCTCGGTCGAGGACGGGAAGGTGGTGGCTGGCGAGATCCTGAAGAGGCTTGGATTCAAGGACGTGAGGTTCGAGAGGAAGAAGATAACTGCGAAGTACTACGCCCCGGGGACGGAGTACGAGGTCTTCGCGAGGCTTGGCGGGTCAGACTGGTTTGAGGTCGTGGACTTTGGGCTCTACAGCCCGATCGCGCTGGCAAGGTACGGGATAGAGTTCCCTGTGCTGAACATAGGGATAGGGGTCGAGAGGGTGGCTGCACTCCTCTATGGGTACAACGATGTTAGGGAGCTCTCTTACCCGCAGTTCTACGGGGAGTGGATCTTGTCCGATGCAGCCCTGGCGAGGCAGATCAGGTTCTTGGAGGAGCCGGTCACCGAAGAGGGGAGGGCTCTCGAGAGGGCGATAGTCAGGGCGATTGAAGAGAACAGGGACGCGAAGAGCCCATGCGAGTTCTTGGCTTACGAGGGGATCGTGGGGGGAAGGAGGGTAGTCGTGAAGGTCTTTGAGCCGGACCCGAACGTGAAGCTGGTCGGACCTGCGGCGTTCAATGAGGTGGTTGTGTACAATGCGAACATCCTCGGGGTTCCAGAGAGAGGGATGGAGAAGGTCAGTTTGGTGGAGGAGGCAAGGGAGAAGGGTGTGAGGACCGGGATCAGGTACGTGGACGCCATAGCCAAGGCTGCCGCAGCCAGAGTAGAGAGGGAAGGAGAGGTTGAGATGAGAGTCAGGATGGCGAAGCTCCTCAGCGACATAAACCTGAGGCTCACCGATGTGGGAATGAGGTACATCACGGGCAAGGGCGGGAAGATCGACGTGAGAGGACCGGTATTTGTCGGGGTATATTCGAGAGTTGTCCCCTGAGGATGGAATGAGTCGAGCATTGGCGTCAAGATGAACTGGAGGGCGGGGCGGAAACTCGAGGGATGGGGCAGCTTCCTCGCGGTGGTCCTATGATTTTTGATGTGGGGAGGGCGATGGAGGCGCAGAGAAGGCTGGCAGAGATGGTGGTGGAGGAGAGTTTGGGAGGTGAGCCGAGGAGGGTCTGCGGGGTTGACGTTGCGTATTCTGGGGGGAGGGGTTTTGGCGCTGCTGTTGTCCTCTCCTATCCAGACCTCGAGGTTCTTGAGGTCGAGACGGCCGAGGCGGATGTTGGCGTCCCTTACATGCCGACGCTACTGGCTTTCAGGGAGATGCCTGTGCTCTTCAGGCTCCTGAGAAAGGTGAAGGCAAAGCCAGATGTTTATATGGTAGACGGGCACGGGGTTTACCACCCGCGCCGGTGCGGCTTGGCTACCCACTTTGGGGTAGTCTTCAACGTTCCGACGATAGGTGTAGCAAAGGGGAGGCTGAGCGTGAAGGGTTCAGAGATAATTGGTGACGCGATCGTCGTGGGGGGGAAGGCTCTTGGGAGGATCTTTGGGAGGGTTTACGTAAGCGTGGGAAATAGGGTGACACTGGAGGACTGTGTCAGGATAGTGTCGGGGTGTATGAGGGGGCACAGGGTTCCGGAGCCTTTATTTCTCGCGCATAAAATATCAAAAGAGGTGGCCATGCTTGGAGAGTGAGGAGTGGTTCGCCCTGTACCACCTGCTGAACCTCGGCGGACACAAGAGGAGGGTGCTGATAGGGACGGGGGAGCTGGGCAAGATATTGGGCGTCTCGCAGCAGACGGCTTCAAGGAGGCTCTTGGAGTTGGCGAGAAAAGGTTACATAGACAGGGAGATGACGCCTAGGGGGCAGAGCGTCCTTATCACGAAGAAGGGGCTCTCAGCGCTCAGGGAGGTCTACGAAGTACTGAGGACAGGGTTCGAGGAGGGGAGAAATGTCTTCTTTCTGAGTGGGACGGTATTTACAGGATTTGGCGAGGGGGCTTACTACGTTACAAAGAGCGGGTACAGCGGTCAGTTCGAGGAGAAGCTCGGTTTCAAACCGTTCCCAGGAACCCTGAACCTAAGGCTCAGGTCCATAGAGGACATAAGAGCCAGGAAGGAGCTCGAGCTCCTCCCAGGGATAGTCGTGAAGGGCTTCGTGAATGGTGAGAGGACATACGGTGATGTGAAGTGCTTCAGGGCCAAGATAAATGACAAGATGGATGGCGCCATCCTTTTGATACATAGGACTCACTACGGGCAAGACGTTGTTGAGGTCATAGCTGGGGAGAGTGTGAGGAAGAAGCTCGGGCTCAAGGACGGGGATCTGGTCCAGCTGAAGGTCCTTGTTTGACCGGATTTGTCGAGTAGATGATCTTCCTGATCATGGAGGAGCTCACCTCACCGTATTTGCCAAGCTTCACGATCTTTACGCCGAGGTTCTGCTTGGCAAGAAGTTCTGCCAGGTCGTCCTGGTCGTAGCCAAGCGCGATTATGTCTGGGTTTACCTCCTTGATAACGGCGAGCGTGTCGAAATCCTCGCCACCAAGGATCGCCTTGTCCACCGGCTTGAGGGCCTCGACGAGTGCCCTTCTGTGATCTTCCTTCATGACCGGAGGCCTGCCCTTCCTGCTCAGGATCGTGGAGTCCCTAGCGACAACAACTATGAGCTCGGCGCCCTCACCCCCGAGTTTCTTGGCTTCCTCAAGGTACCTGAGGTGACCGTAGTGGAGTAGATCGAAGCAGCCCGCGGCAAGGACTCTCTTACCTTTACCTTTAACTTTACCTTTAACTTTACCTTTAACTTTACCTTTACCTCCACCCATGCCTTTGCCTCTTTCCATCTCCGTCCCCGTACCCTTCTCCATGTCTATGTCCTCCCTATGGCATTCCTTATTCGATCCCATCCATTACTCAGTCCTTACCACCTAAATTCCATTCATACTTTAGCCAGCCGAGGTTCCTGCAGGCGTCCAGCAGACCCTCACAATATGCGATACATACAAGAGCGGTAATAAAGTCTCCTTTCCCGAAGTAGTACTCAGAGTCCTCAAAGTACTGCCTTGCTAAGGAGAGGTTATACTCTAGTTTTGATGAGAGTGAAGGGTCTTTGGGGGGGCAGACAACCATATCCTTGAGGACGTTCTTTGCGTACTTGATGTAGCGTTCAAGTTTTGACTTTGCTAATTCGTCATCCATAGTGTCCACCTATACAGGATATATACTCGGAATCATGCTCTCTCAACATGTTGGCTGAGGAGCGCCCTGTCAACTCTTGCCAACACCTCAAGGGCTTCGGCCTCCATGAAGTGGAGCCTCCCGGGCACTATTAGGGAATGAGGGGGTTGCCCNAAGTCAAGAGAGGCGAGATCCTTGGCCCTGCCCCCCCTGACGAGCTGGTCTGGCGAGCCTGCTCTGGCGATNCCTATCACGAGCATGTCGGGGCTGACCACGCCCTCCCCCCTCCGGGACTCCATTTCCATCAGCAATCGTATCCCCTCTGGGACAGACATGTAGCGCCCCTCCTCTGCCCTCAGATCGAGAAAGAGGAGCGTGTGAAGCCCTGCTCTCCTGTTTTGGCTGATTGTGTCGTAGGGGACCTCGGAGTAGTTGTCGGGAAAGGTTATGGTCGCAGACCTGCCGAACTTGTAGTTCTGGAGGCCCGCCACGCCTGGAGCCACAGATATTATGGACGGGGCGTGCGCCACCATTACAGGGATGCCTCTGCGCTCAGCCCTAACCCTCAGTTCGATGTGGGTGGTGGCTATAAACGGGTCCCCGGGAACAAGCAGGGCAACGTTCTTCTCGGATGCCGTCATGAGNAAATTGGTCCCGTCCTCGACATAGCGCCGGTCAACNCTGTTTACCTCTTTACCAATAAGCGCCTCTAGGGAGCGGATATTTAGAGAAGGCATGATGTTTGTGTAGGTCTCAATGAGGACTATGTCTGCCGACCTAGCAAGCTCAAGACCGTAGAGGCTCATGCCCCTCTCGTCAAAGAGACCGAGCCCGATGAAGCTTAATGAGCCCATTTTGAACCACTAAGTTGGAATGGAGAGAAACTCTTAAATTTTTGTTCCTTTTACGGAAAGACTTAGGGCCTGTAGCTCAGTACGGTAGAGCGGTGGACGCAACTAAGCGGCCGAAGCTCTTAACCCATTGGTCAAGGGTTCAAATCCCTTCAGGCCCGCCATATCATACAACGAACCCTTTTTTGGACTTAGAAGCGTGCTAAAAATACCTGTGACCTATGCCTTGGCATGGGGTTGGGTAGCACGCGATGGCCGAGGGGATGATCGTCCAAGTCCCTCGTAGAGGATTGTCGTCTCATTGAAGATGAACGAGATAATATGAGGGTTTGGAGATGAGCAGGTGGCACGAAAACACCCCTTAAAGTGTGAGAGGATTGGTCTCGGTGCTAGCATGCAGGTCTCTGCTGAGCCAAGTCGGATACCTTCAAAAAGGGGGACTGTTTACTCAATTTCAGATGGAAATTGAAGATCGGAACAAGAAAATTTACGATTGCCTTCTTTGTAACTACCTTTTGTAATGCAAAATTTATATGCTTTCTTGTAGTTACATATTTGAGGGTCCTCTGTGGCAACAATCACAGTTAGGGTGCCAAAGAATATTAGAAAGGAGATGAAGAGGCTGAAGCATATAAATTGGTCAGAGGTCATACGCCAGGCAATTGCTGAGGAATTGAAGAAAGATAGAATGAAGAGGGCGTCCCAAAAGATAGACGAGCTCAGGAGCAAGTCCAAGGTAAAGTGGGATAGTGCGGCGGTGATACGCGAATGGCGGGAAAGGAGAAGATAGTTGTCGACGCTTCCGTCGTTACTAAGTGGTTTAGTTTAGAGGAGGATTCTGCTGAGGCTCTGCAGTATAAGGAGAGTCACGTTGAAGGTGGCGTTGAACTCATAGCCCCAGCTTTGCTGCTGTATGAAGTTGCCAACGCGCTGAACTACAAGCCGGACTTTACAGAGGAAGACCTCAAGGAGTCAATGAGGGCGCTGGAGGATCTGTCGATTTCCATTAAATTGCCGACAAAAGATATTATGGAGAGGGCGATAATCATAGCAAGGAAGTACGGCATAAGCATCTATGACTCTTCCTATATAGCTTTGGCTGAAAGCCTAAACGCCAGAATGGTAACTTCCGATAAGAGGCTTCTGGAAAAAATGGGGGACCATCCCCTAGTACATTTGTTGGGGAACCCCAAAAAGAATCCCGCAGAAAGGCAATGAGTCGGCATTGTCCATTGATGTGTGCGGTGCTGAAGTTTTATCGTCTCTTTTGCTGGATGGACTTTTTCTGACAAAGAAAAAGAGAAGGAGGTCACTTCTCCTTCATAAGCTCGGCAATGGTTGCCTGAATTCTGTCGTATTCATGGCTCCTCGCGACCATTAAATCATAGGTTGTGAAGATGCCAACAAGCTCTCGACCCTTTAGCACTGGGAGGTGCTTTATTTTATGGGCCTGCATCAGAGAGGCCGCCTCATCTATGTTACACTCGGGCGTGCAGGTCACAAGCGGTTTTGACATGATATCCTTGACATGAGTACTCTCGGGGGGCAGGCGCTTTGAGACTACACCCGCAATGATATCCCTCTCGGTGACTATCCCGACGGGAATGTCCCCCTCCGCGACGACCACACTTCCAATGTTCTTTTCAGACATAAGAAGAGACGCTTCCAAAACCGAGGCCTCAGGAGAGATCGTGACCACTTTCTTTGTCATGAATTCACTGACCTTTGCCATACAGGTCAGTCCCAAGAAATAACTCTCTGAAGAGGTTTATAAATAAGGGGCTCCGACCTATAACAGGGTTATAAAGAGGATGAGTGCTAGCGCAAAGCAGTAGATCGAGAACAGGTGTAATTTTTCCCTCAGAATAACACGATCAACGATACGTATGGCAATGTAGCCAGTCGCTGCAGCGATTGCAAAGCCAAGTAGGGACTGGTAGCTCACAGTCAGGGTGCTTCCAAACTCGAGGAGATTTGCCCCGATGATTGCGGGTATGGAGAGGATAAAGGAGAAACGGAATGCTTCTTTGGGCTGGATTCCGCTCGCCAGTGCGACTGATATTGTGGCGCCACTCCTAGATACGCCGGGGGCAATTGCGATCCCTTGGAACAGACCGATGAGGAGAGAACGAGGAAGATCGACCTCCCTTGATCTCCCACCGAACCTTGATGATATTAGGAGGACCCCGGTTATCATCAAGCCCACAGCAACCGCCAAGGGGCTTGAGAAGAGGGACTCGAAGAAGCCCCTAAATACGAGCGCCAGGACGGCTGTAGGAATTGTTCCGGAGATCACATAGAGTCCAAGCCTGAATTCCTTGCTGCCAGTCTCTGCCCTGAGAAAAGCACTGATTATTCGGAGAAGGTCGGCTCTGAAATAGACCACTACCGCCAAGAGTGTGCCGAGATGCAAGGCGGCGTAGAAGCCCAGAGGGACCTCTAAACCCATTAGGGTCTGGGCCAGCACAAGATGCCCAGAGCTAGATATGGGCAGCCACTCGGTTAGCCCCTGTATCACCGCAAGTACGACCACTTCAATGAGGTCCATGCTCTAAAGTTGGAGCTGGTGTTATACATATTTTCCTATTTACCATTTACCATTTCCTATTTTTCTCAAGGGGGACGGACTACAAGGACTGGACACGGGGCGTTGTTAACGACTGTGTTTGCGACGCTGCCCATGAGGATCTCACGCAACCTACTCCTACCCTTCGCGCCGATAACTATGAGATCTACCTTTGACGCCTCAGCTCTCTTAACTATCTTTATGCCAGGGTTGCCCACCGAGAAGTCCATCTCAAGCCTCGGCGAGACCCCGAGCCGCTCCGCCATAGCTCTGGCATCTTCCAGGATTTTCCTTCCGACCTCCTCTAGATGCCTCGAAGCCTCTGGGAGGGCTTCCATACCAGTGGGCTGAGGTACAGCGACGACATGCAGGATCGTGATCTCGGCACCGAACATCTTTGCCAGCGTGCAAGCCAGCCCGATCTCCTTTTCCATGTACTCAGACCCGTCAACGGGAACAAGGATCTTGCGAATAGAGAACGCGGACATAGAGCTCTGCTTCTAATTATGGCGCCAATCTATTTAAACTCCATCAGAGGGAGGAGGGGTTCTATTAGGGATGGGTCGTCTACGCTCGAAAGCAGGTCATCTGGGCTCGTAAAGGGCCTCTTCTTGATGAGGGATGCTGCCCTCTTTGAGCCGATGCCTGGTATCGCCTCCAGCTCTTTCATGGTGAGTGAGTTGATATGGACCGGGACAGTCAGGCCGCTCACCGACCTGGGACCGTGGTCAAGCACGACCACATCTGTGAAGACTCCGACGGGCATCTGCTTGGGTATGCCAACCAATATGGGGTAGGAGCCTATCTGCCTAGCCCAGGTAGTAGAGCCCTCAACAAGCTCGGTTCTAACCTCTCGCATCACAGTCCACCTTGGTACGACCCTCTTAATCATGGGGAGGTCGATCTCGTCTCGCATCCTTCTCTTGTGCTCGAAGAAGAGGTGCTTATGCTTCTTGACAAGGTAGTCCCCAACGGACTCCATCCTTGTCGACGGGAGTACCATCACCTGCCTGAGGTTTATCCTGCGGACCATCAGACCCCTGTCCAGAACCTCCCTCATGAACTCCAAGTTGATTTCAAATGTCCTTTTTGTCTCCCCNGGCAGGCCGTAGACGAAGTTGACCCCTGGGAGCAGTTGGGGTAAACCGTTCTCCCCTCTCTCCTTTCCTACATCATTGACNATCTCTATCGCCAGCATCGCTCCCTCGGGGCAGACCTTCAGGTTGTTCCTGCGTATCACCTCCTCGTCTGCAGACTCTATGCCGAGGGCAGCCACGTCGCCAGGCGTGTGGTAGGAGACTATGACTTTTAGGGCATCCTCGGACTCTTCTGGATGTTCATATATAGTAGCGGGGTTGACGTTGTCAATGTGAAGGACCTTCAGATCTGGCGCAACCTTCCTTATGGAGGAGAATAGCCGCCTTAGGGCTGAAGGGGAGGGGGCAGGGTATCCGTTTTGGTCCTTTGATCCGTATATCAGGATGTCTGGCTGCCTGCCGAGCCTGAAGTTCCTGGCGCCGAAAGAGTGCAGTGAACAGATCTCGTTGGCTATGCCCCTGACAGACCTGAAGTCTGGCAGACCGTGGAGGGGCTCTGTGCAGAAGGAGCACCCCCCTGTTATGGACCTGGGGCAGCCCCTGAATGTCTCGATCTCACAAATGAGCCCGTCTGGGTAAAAAGGGTGCTGCTGAATTATCATGGCGCCCCTAGCGGCGTACTCGTTTATTGTGTCTGAAGAGGGTCTGACGGCGTCCAGGTCGACTCCCTCCGAGAAGTTCTCCCTCAACAGCGATTGCACCACGACCTCTGGGTCTCCCCGTATAACGAAGTCGTAGAGATCCTCCAGCTCCCTCGGGAGGCGCGCGGTGCTCCCGCCGCCGCTCGCGAAGCCAAACCTGACGGCTGGGCCGCATATCACTGTGTATTTAGAATTAAAAAATGAGGGCAGCCTCAAAGCGTCCTTAACGGTGGCAGGGGCGCCACTCAGGTATTTTCCTGGCACGGTTACGCCGGCTATAAGGACTGACAGGTCGCAGGATGAAGAGATATCTTTTAACCAGTCCAAGTTCCCTCGGACAGAGTCGATGGTCTTGTAGATTATCTCGGCGTGAGGGTCAAATGCCCAAACAGACCCAGCCAGATACCTAGGGTAGACATCGATGTACGGGGGGACTCCGAGCCCGGCAGGCTCGTCTGTGTATCCGTCTATTATCAGGACCCGCAATCTTGCATCGCCACTACTTTAGGTGCTCCCAGCCTTTGGGCGGGATCTCCACCTCCTCGGCGCCTCTGACGAGGAAGACCTTGCTTCCGGGGAGGACCTCCCCAATCCTTATGAGCTCCCCGCCCGCCCCCTCGGCTGCCCTTACGGCTTCCTCCCACCCACCGCGTCTCACGGTGACCACGAGCTCGTACTCCTCGCCCCCGTAGAGAGCCAGATCCTCGGGAGAGATATTGTGGATGGACGCGAATTCGCAGGCTTCCCTCGAGATGGGTATGTTGGTTATGCGGAAGGAGACCCTACTCGACTTTGACAGCTCGTTCAGCGTGAATGCAAGACCATCGCTGGAGTCCATACTCGATGTTATCGCCCCTGACTCTGCCAAGGCTACTCCCAGACGGGGTTTCGCCCTCGGCTCATAGACGCTCCTGCACAGCGCCCTCCTGAGGCTCCTGGGGGCGCGCAACCCTTCTAGAAGGATCTTGTAGGCGGCGGCGGTGCTGCCGAAATGCCCGGTGACTGCGACGAGGTCGCCAGGGGATGCCCCAGATCGCTTTATCAGGTTCCTGGCGGAGCCCACGGCAAACCCGGATATTATGAGATCCCTCGCCTCCCCTACGTCCCCACCCAGCACCTGTGCACCGTAGCCCTTCGCGGCAGAACTTATCCCGGATATGAGATCCCTCAAATCCTCCTGGGGATAATTCCTGGGCAGCCCCAGGGAGAATAGGAAGGCCGACGGGCGTGCGCCCTTTGCAGCTAGGTCGCTTACATTCATAGCGACGGCCTTCGCCCCCATCTGGAAAGGGAGCATGCCCCTTGGCGCATCCGTCATCTTGACAAACATGTCTGCCTTCAGTACAAGGTAGCTGCCGTCATTTAGCAGGATCGCGGAGGCGTCGTCCGAGGGGGGGAGGACCTGACCGGATAAGTGCCCGTCTTTTTCCATTATGGACCATATGAGCTCTATGACGCCCCTTTCTCCGAGATCTGAAACGCTTATCATTTTGCAGACCTGTGAATATTATGGGTCAGGAGGTTTTTGAAGAATTCCCCGCCTGACCATTAAACGCAACGCCCTCTGTGGCTCAGGGTCACGTTTTGACCTCGAGGATCAAAATATACGGTCGGCATTAATGGAAAAGGGACGCAGGCTAGTTTGGCACACTCACATACACAGAAGAATTTATCTATTAATGGAGGCATCAATTTTTAAATACCAATTCGGAGAGGGAATCTCAGAGCCTCAACTCGGGCCCCAGTAGCTCAGCCCGGTAGAGCGACGGTTTCGTAAACCGCTGGTCAGGGGTTCAAACCCCCTCTGGGGCTCCACCAAAATGAAAAGGCTTAATTAAAAGTTTTGGAAGGGTGTTTTGTGCTACTTGACCATTAGTTCGTAGAGTTCGATTGCAATTTTAGACCAATCCTGGCGCTTTCATTGACACTCTCCACGGCTGAAGCCGGGAGATTCTTGCACACAGCCCCTTCAGCGCTCAGGGACACATCTGTTTCAGCATTCGCCCCTTCTTTGCTCAGGGGCTATCTGCAATGGGTGTGCCACCACCCAGTTAANGCTACCTNNATGGAGGTAGCCTATATTTNATGGTTGTATCTCTGCTCGAACCCCTCCCACCCAGTTCAGTCCGGAGCCTTATTCGAGCCTTCGGACATCCGGACCACACCAGAAAGTACTAATAATTATAAGAAAATATAAATCTAGNGGCGATTCATCCCACGGTTAAAACCGTGGGCTTTCTCGCCGAGTGCATGTAAGGCTCTAATACCNACGGGGCGTTGGGTATAAGAAATAATTACCAGTGTTGCCGGATGGGCAGCATGCAATTTTTTGATTCTTGATACGCGCTACCATGAAATTAATTTCAACGATTCCCTAAATTTAAGGTCAGAAAGCAATTTCATATATTTGGCATTCATTAACT
>QNVH01000025.1 GCA_004347955.1 Thermoproteota archaeon
TCAGTTCGTCAAGCCTCTTCTTCGTCGCCGCTGAAACTCTCACGGTTGAGTACTCTTCGCTCATATAGCTCATTATAATTAGTAATATGTAAGCATATTAATATCCTATGGCTTTCATCCCCGCCCTATCGGACGGGGACTTCCCGCCGAGAGAGTTAAAACACTCGACATCGAGCGAGAGTCCACAAACCTTCTGACCTGGCGTGAGCCAGCTTCAGAGACCCCCATTGTGAGGGAAAGATGTGGAAAAGTGGAAGCCCATGGCTCAAGCCATTGGATGAACGGCAAGCATCCCAGTTGAGCTTTCGGTCCTCTATGGGTTTGAGGTCAAAAAGACTAGATTTTGAGAGGCGGTGATGTGGAACACTCTGCCACTCCCGCCACCCACTGTCATAACACCAAGGTAAATTGACCTAACAGAATTAGTGAGATAAACCTTTAGGTATTCTCCCTCAGCCTCTATTGTTACCGGGTTATGAAATGATATTGAAGTGCTCACGTTCTTACCATATGTGATGGAGGCCACAACCGCGCCCTTTATTGTTCCGGAGAGCGAGTAAAGGGCCTTCTCGGAAGATAGCTCCTCTGTAAATTGCTTGAGCTTTGCATAGGTAAGTGAGGATGAGGTCGTTATAACCGCCGACAGTGACAATAGAGAGGTGGTGATTAAAACCTCCACCAGGACCCTGTCCATCTGATCAACTCCTAGACATGGGTTTCAGTTTCACATTGTAGTGCAAAAATTCTACCAGAAGCTTCTCGCCCTTCTTCACTTCGAAAAACATAGAATTCACACCGTTCACATAAACGCCGACAGTCCCGTCGTAAAGAAACACTCGCTCGTATACATGCCTCTCAGCCTCTGTGCTCTCCTTTGAGAGGTCAAATGAGCCGGATATTGTAAAGTTTGAGAGGTAGCAGGTCCTTATTGAGAGGACGTGCAGCGGCATATCACCGATGTCAATAGACGTGACTGGTTGGGTCACAATAACTTTGGGTTGAATGTAGGACCCCTCAGGAGTGGAGTAGAACAGTAGTGTGTCGGATGTGCTCTTTGATACCTCGGACGCGGGTGGCGAAGCAAATTGAGCCCCCCTAACGAAGAGGGCATTCTTTGGAATGTGCCATTGGAGCAAGTCTCCAGCCAAATACAGAGTTATGTTGTTTTCACCAACGCTTATAGCAGTCATAGTCTTGGACCCGGTGGAGAAACCATAAACGATCTTTGGGTCCTTCTCGATTAAGCATGATCCGAGTTCCGCTGCCTTCTCTCTCAATGTCTCTGATCCCAAGTCCCTGTTGATTATTAGAGGTGCGTATGTGGCTGCGTAAGAGATTATTCCTACAATGGCGACAGCAATCAGAATTCTTGAGATTGCCTGTTGCATGAATTACCAACCCTCCGGAATGTTTAGGGAGGCTGCTAAGAGGAGGATCCCGTCTTTCGCTGGACTGTATAGGACATTCTTGCTGTGTGGAGGGACCAATGTTAGGTAGAGTCCCCCTGGGTGGATCCTTAAAAAATCTCTGAGTGGAGGATGGGTTATGAATAGTGCAGACTTTATCTCGGTCAGACCCTGAGGGATCTTTACCTCGCCCATGATATCCCACCTCGCCCCTGAGGGATCATAGGTGAAGAGGGAATTGCCGGATCTCTCTAGGGGGGCTCTAACGGATGGTCCATGCGGGCAGTCAGGCAAAATTCCCTTCAGCCCGTCCCACTCAACTGGAGAGTTGAGCCAAAGGTATGCGGTTGCGCCCTCAAGGTCAGGGTGGTTTGGCGACCCCAAATCGAAGGCTTGCAATAGCATGCAGGTTTCGTTGTGCATTAAAAACTGGACTGATACTGCGGTGAATTTCACAGAGGGACCCCGATACCAAGTCACAGTAGAAGGTTGACCCAGAGTATTCGAGTAGAGGACNACACTCCAATAGCTTTGGAGGAAAGGCACACTGGCAAGCTTTTGATAGGGGATCCTCATAGTCGCGGTCCCATTGTCGTCCATCAGAGATGAAAGCCCGAGGTCCCATTCCCTAAACCCGAACATGTATCTGCCGCCCCTATTTTTGACCGGTGAGCCGGAGNAAAATAACATGGAAAAATGAGCCTCGGCGCCGGTAACATCATATTCAAACTCCACCATGGTTGTCACATTCTCAGACTGCCACGTTCCGATTCCGCTCCATTGGGACCCCTGAGCCCGAATCTCGGCGTGGGCGTAATAGACGCCTGGGATGTCTCGGGCGACCCAGCATTTTTCCTCAAGTGCGCCCAATTTTATGGAGAAATGGCCTGTGGAGTTTGTGACTGTTCGCCCCTCCAACTTCAGCAAGTAGTCGTCTATAACCTTGCCGCCGCCAGAGTCCCAACATGAGGCGCCACTCGGGTCTAACCATGCAGTAACGGCGATCTCTGTCGGGGAGTTCACCCCTGGAAGCCTCCCTGTGACATTCACTCCCAGAAACTCGCCAAGAATCACCTTTTTTATAATAGCCCCGGATATAAGATCGCATGGGCCAACGTTAACCCCGTCAGGGTTAATGTAATCACTATCGAAGACTGCCAAGAGTTCGTGATCAGAGTCCATATGTATAGGAAAGGTCTGCTCCCCACCGGCGGGGTTCCCATCTAAGAACCAACCAGAGAAATGGTAGCCGGCATCTGTCACAACTGCCTCAACTTTGTAGGTGCTATACCTTGGAAGGAGGTACTCCCCAGGTGATGGCGAGGTCGTTCCACCCCCCGTTGCTGAAATTTTCAGTCTGAAGGTGGGAGGGACTGCTGTAAAGTGTATTTTGACGTCGTGAGGCTCCTTAACTTCTGTTATTGTGACGTCTTCTGTGTAGTGAGGGACCCCGTCTACAACTATCTTGTCAAGATAATAGCCCGAGTAGGGCTCAGCCCTTATGGTGACGTCGTGACCATAATCAATGAGGTAGACCCCCCAACGGCGTGTATCTTGATGGTACAGCGACAAGGAGGGGGAGTTTGACGTTATGGAAACCTGCCCCCACTCAGGAGTGTCGGTGCTGACGCTCACGGGATAATCCAGCCATTTCAAGTTCACGTTAACCATGTATGGTGAGAGGGTGGTTATGGATAACGGGTAGGAGTAGGGGTACGTCAATTGTTGGGGAGAGATATCTACCTTGGTTGCGGCAGAGACGTAACTGGCAGAATAAACCTTTGCCACCGGCGAGCCTCCCCATGTATCAACCAACAACCCCTCTCTGTTCCTAGGTATGAATTGTAAATTGACGACGTCACTTATGTTTACGGGGTAAGTTGCAGGGTTTGATAAGACGAGCCCCTGTCCAGGAAGATTCATGAAGCCGTACATGGAGCAGTCCCCAGTTTTCCAGAAGAAGCCGTCCCAAAAATTGACGTTGAGAGTAATTGATGATTGGGGTAGCTTTTGAACGGCGATGAAATTTGCTTCTAGAGTGTGGTTGTCATATATAATCAGGTTGAGGGGGTTAGCAGAGCCGTAGGGAGCCCCGTCCAGAACCCATCCGGCGAATTGATGTTCAAGATCTGGAAGGGCTTCTATTGTGACCATTTGGCCTGATGAGTATTGATATATGCCTGGAGGGGGAGAGGTCGTCCCACCATTCCCCGACCTCAGATCCAAGACATATATTGCAGGAGATATTCTAACCAAGACCTCAACAGACCTTACAATCTCTCCAGCCGCGCCCTTAACCAGACAGATGTAATCGCCTGGCGGAGTCGAGGAGGATGTGGAAATTGATAGAATTGAGGTGAAGTTCGTGAAAGATGATGGAGGGGAAACCTTGACTGTAGACCCGGCGGGAACAGATCCTACCCACTCAAGGGTGAGGCTAACCGGCAGCGAAATTGAAGAGTTCACGTAGATCCTAGTGGAGGAGGACTCTCCTGGTCTCAAGTACATGTCGCGCTCTTTAGTGATGATGAAGTCAAAGCTGGAGAGGACGCATATAGGACCCACCTCTGCGACGCCTCTTCTGCCACTGCTGTCCAATACTGTGACCCTCGCAATGTAGGAGCCGGGGTGGGAGTAAACATGATAGGGGTTCGGAAGATTGGAAACGCCAAAATCCCCAAAGTCCCAGCTGTAAGAGTACGGAGGATTACCCCCAGAGACGTAGGAGGCAAAGGTCACATTTAGGGGCGGAGACCCCATGGTTGGATAAGCGGATGCGAAGACCTGTAGGGCTGATGCAAACTTTGCCTTCAAAGTGTGGTTGGTGTTCATGACCACGTTAAAGGTATCTTCAGACCCTGAAGGTACGCCGTCGAGTATCCAGCCATACAAGGAGCACCCTTCCTCTGGCACTGCTGTGACGGAGACCTGTTCTCCCAGTTTTTTGAGGTGTTCACCCGGGGGAGGTGTTGTTGTGCCGCAGCCCTCAACTTGTATTGTCAGCACCAATGGATTCACTCTGATTGAGAGGGTCTTCACATCGGAGATCCCAACAGAGTCCGTAACTTTGCAGGTGACCCGATAGACTCCAGGCTCATAAAATGTGTGGAGGGGGTCTTTTTCTGTTGAATGCGCATCCCCGAAGTCCCAAAGGTAAGAGTAGGGCGCAACGCCGTCCTTGGCCTCAGCCCAGAACCTCACAGTTAGGGGGGCAATTCCCTCTGAGGGGTAAGCCTGGACATTCAATTCAGTTCGGTGTAGATCAACTCTCACGGAAGAGAAACGCAGTTCAACCTTGGCTTCTGAGTACTCCGTGATATACTCGTTGTTTGGGTACCAGAAATCTGCAATCGCCCAAAGGGAGGGGCCATCAAACTCTATTTTTCTTGATCCAGAAGGTTTTGAGCCTGAAATGGTATAACCGTACGAGGCCTGACCCATACCATAGGGAGGAACATGGTACTTCACCACATCGACAGAAGTCGACTCGGCAACCCATTCAAGGTATGAAAATTCTGAGGGGGCGGCGCCCACGAATCTGTAGAGACCGGAGGAATTCACATTTGGGCGGGTTGCATAGCCAGTTGGCACCATAGCGTAGGCGTAAACGGAGATTCCATCAGAGAGGGCTACAGAGTAATTATTTCTTATCGGGTCGCCGCTGTCAAAACCATAAATCTGGGAGAGAGTATTTCCGGCCGGAGAAAAACTACTCTGAAATGTGAAGTCTCCAGGATTCAATATGAGTGAATCGGTGTAGGCGAGCGTATAGGGTGTTAGGCTGGCTAAGCTTATAGCAAGTGTGCAGAAGGCTAACATCAAAATCGTTGAGGGTAACCGGAGCTTCATCATTTAAATCACATCACAGCTCGATGGAAAGTTGGATTTCCCTTAGACCAATTAGGGGCAGATAGACGCCAGGGATTTGTACAACGTGGAGACCTTCTATTTCGCCCACCTTGGCAATACCACAGTTTAGTGGGATTTCTGTTCCGTTCACGATAATACGCGGTGGGCAACTATTAATCAGGTCCAACGTGCCGTAGTATTTCACTTCAATGTACCGCCCACCTTCATTGAATACGAGCGTGTCAGAAAGCGTATAAACGCCGATAACGTCGACCTGGAGGAATGAGGTGCCTTTTTCCCTGACCATCATGGATAATGCAGGGAGAAAATCCTCCATTGTGAAAAGTACCGAAACGTTCCCACTTTTTAGTGGCAATATTGCTTGCCAAATGCGTGTGGAGGTGCACTCATAGGTCTCGCCCAAATCTCCGGAGATACGTCGAGATACGTATTCTGATTGGGCTGCCGTGCATAACAAAGTGGATCTTGATCCCTGTGGCGTCCTTACAATCAAGCCCACGCCGACAGTATCTTCGGGTGCCCCGGGCAGAGGCTCCTCTATGGTCTTGTTAACCAGACACCTGATGCCTGCCACCGGCAAAGGTTTTTGAAGTAGTCTGATGGGCGAGTTGTTGATCCTTGATAGGGAGACGGCAGAGGGGCTCTGTACCTCTCTCACCCGCACCTCAACTGATCCAATCATGAAGGGCCCAAGATAAACATCAGCTCTCGAGTACCCCATGCCACAGTTATAAGAATAATGAGTCAAGGGGGTCAATACTGAAAAAGTTGTCAGGACAAGGGCAGCTAGGACAATGAGCAGTGGTACTTTTTTTGAATCCAATGCAGCCCCCCAGATAAGGTCGGGTATTTAACCTCCCCGCCTGGAAGGACCATATAAGAAGCACCTTGCCAAGTGGCTTTAAGGGGGACCATTTAGCTGACGAGTTTCAAGGGCACCATGGAGTAGCTCTCCGGGAGATTAAGACCGCCAAGATTGGGCCAGTATCTTGAGATTTAGAAAGTTCAATCTTATGGATTATGGAGAANATACTCCTCAACTTTGAGCGAGGAACTACTCAAATCTTATATATGAGCGTTCGTTATCTCATTCTCAAATTTGAGGGTGAGAAATTGGCAAGAGGAAATAAGGAAATTCTTGCGAAACTCGAGCAGATCGTTGGACAAGAATACGTCAGCAACGAAGAGGCCAACCTTATACCATACTCCTGGGACCTGACGTGGGCAGAGCCTAGAATGCCAGACTACGTAGTGATGCCGAAGACCGTAACGGAGATCCAGAGAATTCTGAGACTCGCAAACCATCAGAAGATCCCGGTGATCCCATACGTGAACGCAACCAACATCGGAGGACTCTGTGTGCCCGAAGAGGGCGGCATAATAATGGACCTCAAGCGGATGGATCAGATAATCAAAATCGATCCGGAGACCTGCTACGCTGTAATAGAGCCAGGTGTGAGCCATGCCCAACTCTCTGCAGCGCTTAAGGCTACAAACCCGCAATGGGAAGGTGTAGAGTTCTCAAAGGGTTTTGAGTTTGGTTGGGGCGTACACCCCGCATCAGCATCAGTCTTGGCTATGGCAATAAACCACGGCATCGGGCACCTGAATGGGAGGCTGGGCATAAACAGCCAGCTTCTTTCAAGCATGGAAGTGGTACTCCCAACAGCGGAGGTTGTCAAGATCGGATCCTGCGCATACTCCGACTCTTGGCACTCATTTCTGCCACTGCCAAGGATGGATGGTCTCTTCACTGGCTGGATGGGCACCACAGGCATCGTGACAAAACTGGGATTGTGGATCTTCCCGATAAGACCATACAGGGATGTGCTGACGATCGCGGCGGCAAGTGCCAAGGACATAACCAAGTATATGGTTCACTGGCGCCACTACTCTCTATGCGANGAGGTCACTGCAGTTAGCTGGTGGCTAGCGCAAATCCCCATCACATTCCCGTACAAGGACAAGCCAAAGGATGCGCCCGAGTTCTTCAGCTACACAGTAATTAGCGGCTGGACTGAAGAGGAACTTGAGTACAAGCGCAAGATGTGGAAGAAGGTCGTACAGGAAGAGAAGGCAAGAGGGACACAACTNATAGACTTTGAGTATCCTGAAGAGGCCAAGAGAGGGAGGACCGAGCTACCTAGCAGGATAGTTGGCTCCACCAAGAACTACTCCAAGTCATGCGGTGGAGGACTTGCCTGGCCAGGAACCTTCGCGCCATGCAAGAGCTGGCCCATACTATACGAGAAGTGGAAGGAGATTTACATCAGACANGGTCTATCGCCGGCCACAAGGTTCACAGACTACCAGGGCGCCCACTACGGCATGCTCAGGTGTATGACTCCCTTCGACAAGAGGAAACCAGAATCGGTCAAAGCAGCAAGGGACGCGATGGTAGAGTGTGTCAGGGCAGGGATACCTTTGGGTATGCTGCCATACAAGCCGCCAGTGGAATACATGAATGAGCTCAACGCTGCCGCCGACGCTGGNTACGTCTACCTCATGACCAAGATAAAGGACATGCTAGATCCAAACAACATCATGAACCCAGGCAAGCTGGGTGTAAGATAAAGGGGGCAATACTAATGGCACTTGAATTGAAGAACACTTCACTTAAAGAATTGGCAAAATTGTATGACTACATATCCATGTGCACCCACTGTGGTAACTGCAAGTATGGGTATGAGTGGGGCAAAACAGCAAACTTTGCAGCGATGTTGTGCGTCCAAGGCGACAAATACCACTTCGACTCATACAGGGGTAGCAGAGGAAAATCCGCAATAGCCAAAGGGCTGCTCAGCAACAAACTCCAATGGTCCGACGCGGTGTCCCATGTTCTGTTCACTTGTACGGGGTGNGGCGCATGCCAGCAGATGTGCGAGACCGACATAAAGCCCTACATCCTGAGGATGTTTGAGGCCCTCAGATACGAGGCTTGGAAGCAGAACGTCGCAATACCTGAGGGAATAAAGAAGTGGAGCTCCACAATAGGTGTAAACCGCAACCCGTATCTAGAGAAACATGAGAACAGACTTGACTGGTTGCCCAGCAGCATAAGATCATCACTCCCGAAGAAGGCGGAGTACATATACTTCGCAGGCTGCACGGCCTCCTACAGGCAGAAGAACGTGGCACTCGCCACGGTGAAGCTCCTCCAGAAGCTCAAAGTGGACTTCACAGTCTCAGAGGATGAGTGGTGCTGCGCTTCTCCACTGCTCAGGACTGGACAGTACGACCTGGCAAAGGAGTTCGTTGAGCACAACAAGTCACTCCCAGATAAGTACGGCGCGAGCGGCTTCATAACCACATGCGCTGGGTGCTACAGGACACTTTCAAGGGACTACAAGATGGACCCGCCAGAGGGGTACACCGACAAGTTCGGCAAGATGGAGGGCGTCAAGGTCATACACACTATCCAGCTNATAGAGGAGATGCTTAACAAGGGCGAGATAGAGTTCACCGGCAGTTTCAACAATACGGTGACTTACCACGATCCGTGCCACCTTGGCAGGCACGCAGAGGTCTACGAGGCGCCCCGAAATGTACTCAAGGCAATACCCGGTGTCAACCTGGTCGAGATGTACCGCAACAGGAAGTTCTCGTACTGCTGCGGCGCAGGCGGTGGTGTCAGAGGAGGATTCGCGGACTACTCGCTAGAGACTTCGGCAAAGCGTGTGCGAGAAGCAGAGTCCACTGGTGCATCAGTGCTGACTAGCACGTGCCCGTTCTGCTGGAGAAACCTCACAGATGCCATTGAGATGACAAAGTCGCCACTCAAAATGGTGGACATTGTAGAGATTCTTGAGCCAATCGTTAAGCGGAAATAAAAGCCAAGGAAAAACTAAATCCCCTTTTTATTTCTTTTTTGAGAAATGCTCGACGGCTTTATTATGAATTACAAGATCCTTAATGGACCACTGGACCCAGACGAAAGAGAGGCATACATACAAAGGAAGATTCGTGCCTGTGAAGATGGTTACCGAAGTGTTCCATTCAAGGATCCTGTTTTGGGCATACTGTCTGAGCTTAAGCGCCCTATGGAATACATAGACAACTACGTCGAGCCTTGGTTGAAACCAACCCCCCCACCAGACATGCTCTTCATGCTGACTGTGGAAAACTTTGTAACATTTATTGACTCAAACGGGTGCCTAGAATATGCCAATGATTTGACCAGNAAGGTGAAGGGGGAAGTGCTCCCTGAGGTGCCCGTGCTGGTCGGGGTAGACCACTCCCTCTCCGGCGGGGTGATTAGCGCCCTTTGCGAGGAGTATGGTGGTGAGANCCTGAGGCTCGTGGTATTCGATAGCCACCTCGACTTCATACCTCCCACTATAAGGTGCGGGCTCCTACAGTATGACGTTGAGAACAACCCTGAAACAAAGTTTTCGCCCACCGATCCGTACATCTACAACAGACCAGACAGCTACAATGCCGACTCTTTCCTAAGCTATATCGTGAAGATGGTCCCCATGGAGAACATCTATGTNGTGGGCGTCTCAGACTACCCTCCGAAGGTAGCCGAGGAGATTGAGGATGAGAGGGTCAGGAGGTACGTTGAATTCTACAAGGGCATGGAGTCGTCTGGCGTCCATATTATAAAGAAAGAAGAGATTCAAAAGAACTTGCATGAGGTGGGCTCAATTCTGTCCACAACTGATTTGCCTTTCACCTATGTTTCTGTGGACGTGGATGTTTGCGCAAACACCTCTATAAAGGGTGCGCGTTTTTTGGACTATTTCGGCATTACACATAGAGACCTGTACGGGCTGATCTCCTCAATTTTAAAGTCCAAGTCTAAGATAGTGGGCATCGACTTCATGGAATTTGACGTTTACAATGCCGGAACTTCTAGCTCTGGAAGGCTAGACAAGACATATGCAATAATGGCAGAATCTTTGAGAAGGATGCTCCCTACTAAATAGACAAAAGTCGAATTAATTAACGATAATAGCCGAAGATAAATGTTATATACTTCGACAGCAATCTATATCTCGGAGACTAAAATGTCCCTGCTACAAGTGAGGCAGATAATTCACAAAAATAAGAGGTTTGGACGAGGCAGGGGTAGAGCCAGAGTGAGGCCCATAGACCAGAGGATATCTGCTCTTTGGGACAGCCCCATGGCGATCTGGGAGCCCCAAGAGTAAAGCACATATCCAGCCCTTCCTATATTTAAGTAGGGGTTTATTTCTTGAGCATTTTAGGAACCGTCAATCAGATAATTCCAACTTCCTTGACAGGGATCGCTAGCCTCCTAGTATACATTATAATCTTAGTGATCATACTGTGGTTTTTGTCCTCTGCAATCAAGATTGTCAAAGAGTATGAGCGCGCGGTCATATTCAGGCTGGGGCGCCTCCTAGGTGCAAAGGGACCTGGCATATTTTTCATAATCCCGTTCGTGGACAATCTAAGGAAGGTAGATCTTAGGGTTCTGACGTTCGATGTGCCAAGGCAGATGATAATAACAAAGGACAATGTCACGGTGCAAGTTGACGCTGTAGTTTACTACAGGGTATTTGATCCAGTAAAGGCGATAGTCCAAGTTGAGAATTACATGCTATCCACCAACCTTCTCGCTCAAACCACCCTCAGGGACATACTCGGTCAGGTGCAGCTCGACGACCTGCTCACAAAGAGGGAGGAACTGAACCAGAGGCTTCAATCCGCACTCGATATACCAACAGACGCCTGGGGCATCAAGGTCACAGCGGTTGTGATAAAGGACGTGATTCTGCCAGAGTCGCTCCAGAGGGCTATGGCAAAGCAGGCAGAGGCCGAGAGGGAGAGGAGGTCTAGAATAATAATAGCTGAAGGAGAGTACCAAGCTGCTCAGAAGATGAGCGAGGCTGCACAGCTATATAAGAAGACTCCAATAGCTTTGAGGCTGCGAGAGTTTCAGATGATATCGGAAGTGGCAAGGGAGAAGAACCTAATACTGGTTACGTCGACAGGGGGCACAACTTTTGCCGAATTTGCTGGCCTGGCAAAGGCCTTGGACAAGAAATCAGGGAGTACGGAGAAATAAATGAAATGGCGAGAAGATCCCTAACAATTTTTTTGATTTTTTCCATAATTGCATTCTTAACTCTGCCATCTCAAGTAGGAGCTGATGGCGGAAAGGTTCTCGTTTTCAAGGTTAGCGGAACCATCTCCATGGCACATTCTGAGGCCTTAATTGATGCGCTTGACGTGGCATACCGGGAGGGGTATTCCGCAGTGGTCCTGATGCTCTCGACCCCCGGCGGTAGCCTCGACTCAACGCTCCGGATGATAACNGCGATAGAGAACTCCCCTGTCCCAGTAATTGGTTATGTTTACCCGCCCGGGACGACTGCATGGTCCGCAGGAACGTATCTACTTATGGCAACCCATGTCGCTGCGATGGCACCACACACCATAATAGGATCATGTCAGCCCATAGCATACTCTCCGCTGGGCAGTCAGCCGGTTAACGACACAAAGATACTCAATGCTGTGATTTCNGTTATGGCAACTCAGGCAAAGGCTCATGGAAGGAACGAGACCCTGGCGATCAGGTTCATCACGGAGAATGTAAATGTGAATGANGAGGAGGCTCAGGCGCAGGGAGTAATAGAGTTCAGGGCAGAAAGCCTTGAGACCCTACTCAACACAATTCATGGGTTGGAGGTAAAGACGGCGGTCGGGACTGTGAAGTTGAACACCAAGGGTGCAACAGTAANCGAATATTCCTTCAGGATTAGAGACAGTGTTATAAACGTTGTTTCTGATCCGACGATCTCCAGCCTCTTGTTTCTGATAGGAATTTTCGCGCTGATATACGGACTCTCCGCACCCGGGCATGGAGGAGAGATCCTGGGCGCTGCAGCCCTACTCCTGGCGCTTATAGGCATGGGATTTGACGTAAACATGGTCTCGCTCATAATGATGGCGGCCGGCGCGATCTTGTTGATCTACGAGCTCGCCACGCCTGGATTTGGGGTCTTCGGCTTCTCAGGAATAATACTACTCACCATAGGCGCACTCTTCATAGTTCCATTCACCCCCGAGAAGTGGGCGATCTCGGGCGAGTGGTATGCCACATTCACGTATTCCATAGTCGCAGCTACGCTTGTGATCGCAGGGATCTTTGTGTTCATCATAATAAAGATACTGCAGGTGAGGCGGAGGCCACCGGTAATAGGGAGGATCTCCGGGGAGGTTTTGACCTCGACAGAGGATGCGCCACCAAACGAGGTGGCTTTCATTATCTACAGGGGTGAGTACTGGCAAGCCAAATGCGACAAGGGGTTAAAGAAAGGCAAAAAATACAAGATCGTGGGGAAGGATGGTCCTGTGCTGATACTCGAGGAGGTAGTAGAGACCCCCTAAATTTCTACGAGAAGTTTTTTAATGTCCTTGCCTTATAGAATTTTCAGTGATCGCAATGGTTTTTAGTGTTGAAGGGGTCTCGATTATTGAGACCACCGAGATCAAGGTTAAGAACCCAGTCCTGATGTGCGGTCTGCCTGACGTCGGACTGGTCGGGATAATTGCAGTGTCGCATATAATAAAGGGTCTGGAGATGAAGGAGNTCGCCCACATAGACTCCGACATCTTCCCGCCAGTGGTGGTATTCCATCAGGGCATACCCACTTACCCTNTAAGGATCTACCAAAAGGATGATCTGCTGGCACTCTTCTCTGAGACCGCTCTCTCACCAGAGTCGATATATCCACTCTCAAAAGCCATTGTGGAGTGGGCAAAGTCGAAAAACACATCGCTCCTAGTATCACTGGGCGGGATCGGGGTCCCTAACAGGATCGACATAGAGGTCCCGAAGGTCTACGGGGCTTCAAATATGCAGCACATCAGGGACAGCATAAGGAAGTTCGAGATCCCGGTTATGGAGGAGGGATTTCTGGTGGGACCGTATGCACTTATGGCAAAGTTCTCTATCCATCAAAACCTCCCCAACCTGCTTCTCATGGCAGAGTCCTACCCCCAGTACCCTGACCCAGGGGCAGCCGCTTCCGTGATATCTGCCCTCAATAAATTCGTTCCAATAAATGTGGATGTGAAGGCGCTTATTGAGCGTTCTGAGGAGATCAGACTCAATGCCAGAGAGTTGATGAGAAAGACCGCAGAGAACTTAAAGAAGATGGGCAAGTCCCAGGAGTACGAGCTCCCGCTGATGTATGTTTGAGGTGACTGGCTTGAGCATTGAGAGAAGGCCAAACAGAGAACGTACGGACTTTTGGATAACTGAAGTTATGTGGGACTCCACNAGGGGCTGCCTTGAACCGCTCACTGAAGTATACGACAACGAGACCGAGTTTATCATAAGAATCGACATGCCATGCGTCCGCCGGAAATCCGACATAAAGGTCCACCTGACGGAGGACACGGTTTCCATAGAGGCTCAGATGAACAGGGTGATACAGTACGAGAGGTGGGGGACCTTCCAGCGGGAGGCAAAGTTCTTCAAGTACACCAAGACCTTTACCCTGCCAGCAAAGATAGACCCTGAATCCTCAANGGCCAGGTTCAAGGACGGTGTCCTAGAACTGAGATTGCCTAAGAAAGAGAGGCGCTTCACAATATCCATTGAATGACCGTGAACTTTTCTTGATTCAAGAACTGGTTTTTTAGACCAGTAGCTAAATTCTTAATTGATCCCCACTTTACAACCGCGCTTTTCTTATAACAGAGAAGAGAGTTTCTTCAAGACATTAGCAATTATTTCAATGCTGTCCAAATATTCGCTTATTGAGACGTTCTCGATGGGGGTGTGGTCCAGTTTAGAGTTACCCGGTCCATAAACCACGGACGGGACCCTGAATTTCCTTACGAAGTCATTCACATCGGCAGTTCCGGTCTTGCGGGAAAGCCTTCCCTCCCTGCCAGTCACCTCCTTAATACTATCCAAAAAACACCTCACAAGCGGAGACTGCTCATTCTCAAGAAACGGCTCATTCTCGTCCAAAAATTCAAATTTTATCTTTGCCCTCTCCTCCTTGACTCTAAATTCATCGACCGTGGAAGCTATTTTCTCCTTGATCTCTTCGAGGGTCATGGTGGGCGGAACCCTTACATCGACCAACATCTCGCACATTGACGGGACAGTGTTGTCTTCCCTTCCCCCACGTATTTTTGTTACACAGAGGGTCGGGGTCTCAAATAAGTCTCCTCC
>QNVH01000026.1 GCA_004347955.1 Thermoproteota archaeon
GTAAATGATCTTATAATAGTGGGCTGCGGCCCCGCAGGCGTCTCCGCGGCAATATATGCTAAGAGGAAGATGCTCAACGTTTTAGTTATAAGCAAAGACATCGGTGGGCAGGTGCTTTTGACAGGGTTCATTGAAAATTACCCTGGTTTCGATGGTGTGCGGGGCGAGGCGCTGGTACAGATCTTTGAAAAGCAACTTAAGGAGTTGGGTGTTGACGTAATGATTGGGGAGGTTGAAAAAATTGAGAAGGAAGGAAGGGTTTTCAAAGTCACAACGAGTGAGGGGNATTTCTTCAGCAAAACAGTCATTGTGACAGGAGGCAGCACCTACAAGAAGCTTAACGTCCNTGGCGAGGAGAGGCTCATAGGCAGAGGGGTCAGCTTCTGCGCGACCTGCGATGCTCCCTTCTCTAGGAACAGGGAAGTCGCAGTTGTGGGAGGAGGTAATGCAGCATTGCAAAGCGCTGAGCTCTTGTCGCGCTATGCAAAGAAGGTTTACGTAATCCATAGGAGGGATAGGTTCAGGGCTGACGAAGTACTTGTTGAGAGGGTCAGAAAGCACCAGAACATCCAGTTTATAATGAATTCTTTTGTGACAGAGATTAAGGGGGAGAAGAGGGTGGAAGGGATTACCGTGAAGGACAGAGATGGAAATCTACGGGATATAAATGTCGAGATGGTATTCATAGAGGTGGGCAGGGAGGTGAAGGTTGATTACGTGAAACACTTGGTAAAGACAAATGAGTGGGGGCAAATAGTTGTGGATAAAAAGCAGAGGACCACATGTGATGGGTTATTTGCGGCGGGCGACATAACGGATGCACCGTACCAGCAGGCAATTATAGCGGCGGGTCAGGGCGCGGTGGCCGCCCTCTCTGCCTACGATTTCTTAACGGAGAAGGGATTACTGGATTAGGGAGCAGCGGGACTATCAAAGGAGAAACTAGATCAAAAATCGAAATTGAGAGTGGACAATAGAGAGTGCGTGGCGCCCTGCCCCATGGCTTGAGTTTTGAGCTTCCAGCTTCTCCTTCTGGCCAAGCTTCATCGGTCGACCGAGGGGGCTATGCTGGAGGTATGGCCCACTATACGAAGCTCCAGCGCTAAGCCTCCCCCCACGTGAATAAAAATAGAGTGTAACTGGACTTACAGGAAAGGGCTCAGGCAGTCCCTCTTGCCAAATCTTTTGCTAATTTGGCAGCTTCTTCAGGGTCTTCTACGAAATGCATCTTTACCATGCGTCTATGGTCGATATAGCCATCAGGGAACATCATCGGGAGCCTGTCCGCCAACATCCCGGTGCCCCTCAAGACTACAATAGGCCTCCTCAGGTTGTAGGCAATTGATACCTCCGTGAGTGTCCCCACGCCCCCTGCGACGACAATGACAGCGTCACTGCTCCTAACCACAATCGAGCTCCTAGAAGTGAATGTCTGACCTGTTCTGATCTTCACNGTGTTGTGTGGATTAAACCAAGGGTGGTCTGGTCCTATGTCCTCAAGCTCTCTGGCGAGGATGCCCACTGTTATCCCGCCTGCTTTTCTTGCAGCCTCGGCTACCACGGTCATGAGACCGCCGTTTCCCCCGGTTATCACTACAGCACNCAGCCTCGCCAGGGCTATACCCAATCTTTTTGTCTTATCTTCAACCTCTGGTGGGACAGGATCGTAGGTGGTTAGTACTCCGATCTGCACCATGATATTCACTAAAGGGAGAGGATATTTTAAAGTTTTATAATTTTAATAATTTTAAAAGTGTTAAATTTTCAGCATATTTCATATTAAAAATTAAATCTAATCATAGCCATGATTGAGCCATTTTTCAATCAGTGTTCCTGGGCAAAGAAAAATCACCCCCAGACCACCGGAACTGCCCCTCTGAACCATATGAAACGTCCGTCCTCCAACGAGACTTTGAACGAGATCGTGGAAAGGCCCCTCGTGATGCCCTCCCTGACGATCTCATAGAATTTGGGATCGGTTCCTACATTCGGGCGGAGGGTGCGCGCGTCCGGTCGCATGATCACAAAAACGAGGAGGGGGCGGGCTCCTGGGTACTCCAGCATCCTCATGATTTGCCGACTCCCCCTTGAGGTGGGCGCATCTGGAAAGAGCGCAACGCCATCTCTGCAGAGTGTGCAACCCTTCACCTCAGTGATATACTGCACCCCGTCTCTCTCCAGAAGGAAGTCAATCCTAGAATCACCGTATTTTACCTCCTCGGCAACTACTTTGTAGTCAAAGATGGAGAGCTCAATCGCCCTCTTCAAGATATAGTTCGGCATTCTCGAATCTGTGATCACCCAATTCCCCGACGAATGGACCGCCAAAACATCGTGCCGGGTCTTTCTGCGAGAGCCTTTGGTCTGAGCTTCCCTAAAGAGAATCGGGGCTCCTGGCACGAGAAGTTCACGGAGCCTTCCTGGATCGTGGAGGTGGCACATCAAATCTCTGCCCTCGTACTCCAGCAATACCGTGAAGCGGTTCAGTCTGCTTATGAAAACGCCTCTCTGTATTTGCCCAGCCACCTCGAATATGGGTTTAGCTTCTAGCAATTGACGCGCCCCACCTATTATCTCCTCCATCAATTAATATTAGGGGGTTTCTCTTTATCCTCTTTGAAGGATTATGGATGAAATTCTCTCACACTTCTCAAAGCCGATTCAGAGGCTACTAGAGGAGAGGGGGTTCAGAGAGTTCACCGAGCCCCAGAGGAGGGCCATCCCGACCATACTGGAAGGGAAGAANGTTCTCATAATAGCCCCGACAGGGACGGGAAAGACAGAGGCGGCATTCCTCCCCATATTGGACAAGATCGTCAGGGAAGGGGGAAGGGGCGGTGTGAGGGTACTTTACATAACACCGTTGAGGGCTTTGAACAGAGACCTCATGGACAGGTTACAGTGGTGGTGCGGGAGGCTGGACCTTAGGGTAGCAGTGAGGCATGGGGATACTGAGATCAGGGAGAGGGGAAAGCAGGCGATGGCTCCCCCAGATGTTCTGATAACCACCCCCGAGACCCTGCAGGCCATACTCCCCGGGANGAGGTTGAGGAGACACCTCTCNAAGGTGAAGTGGGTCATAGTTGACGAAGTTCACGAGCTAACAAATGACAAGAGGGGGAGCCAGCTCTCGGTCGGACTGGAGAGGCTGAGGAGGATAACAGCCACAGAGCCGCAGATAATAGGGCTCTCTGCAACCATAGGATCGCCTGAGGAGGTTGCCAAGTTCCTGGTTGGGGTGGATAGGGACTGTGAGATTGTGAGGGTCTCTGTAGCGAAGGACATGGAATTGGATGTGGAAATGCCGGAGGCAAACGATGAGGATGTTAGGCTGGCTGAGAAGATAGCAACCTTCCCCGAGGTCGCGGCGAGGCTCAGAAGGATAAGGGAGCTCGTGGAGAGGTACAGGTCCACGCTCATCTTCACAAACACTAGGTCCGAGGCGGAGATCCTGGCCAGCAGGTTCAGGGTTTGGGACATGAACATGCCTGTGAGCATACACCACGGCAGCCTTGCAAAGTCATCGAGGGTGGAGGCCGAGACCAGCCTAAAGAGGGGCGAGTTGAAGGGGGTTGTTTGCACCTCATCCTTGGAGCTGGGGATCGATATCGGGAGCGTTGACCTTGTGGTACAATACAATTCGCCTAGGCAGGCCACCAGGCTCCTTCAGAGGGTGGGAAGGGCAGGGCACTGGGTTGGCGGGACCTCCAAGGGCACAATAATCACAATGGACTCTGACGATGCGCTCGAGTCCCTGGTGATAGTAAAGCGGAGCCTCAGGGAAGAGCTGGAGGAAGTGAAGATAATACGAAAACCGCTCGATGTCCTTGTCCACCAGATAGCAGGCCTGCTCCTAGAGTATGGGAGGGTAGCAGTGGAGGAGATCTTAGAGATAGTCAGGAGTGCCTACCCGTTCCAAGATCTCACGGAGGAGGAGCTTGGTGATGTTTTGAATTACATGAGCGAGAGGAGGCCGAGGCTTGCCCTATACGTACCGGAGGAGGGGGTGGTGATTAAGACCAGACCGTATGAAAGTATCTTCAGGTACTATTTTGAGAACCTCTCTATGATACCCGAGGAGAAACACTACCTGGTAATAGATGAGGATAAGGACGAGCCCATAGGCACATTGGACGAGGCATTTGTGGCAGAGTATGGCGAGCCTGGGGTGAAGTTCATAGTCAGAGGCTCACCCTGGAAGATAATTCAAGTTTACAAAGATGTGGTTTATGTCAGGGCTGAAGAGGACCCAACAGGAGCCATACCAGATTGGGTGGGAGACGAGATACCTGTGCCCTTCGAGGTGGCGCAGGAGGTCGGGAGGATCAAGGGGAGGGTTTGCCAACTTTTAAGGCGAGGCAAGCCCTTCGAAGAGGTGATCGAGGAGCTCAGGGCGGAGTACCCCGTATCGAGGGAGCTGCTGTCAAAGGCTCTGGCAGAGGTGAGAGAGCAGGCTGAGGGGAAATGGGAGGTGCCGACTGACAGCCTCATCACGGTAGAGGGGTGGGAAGGGTATGTAATAGTGAGTTGCTCCCTCGGACTCATGATAAATAAGACGCTCTCAAGGATACTCGCTTATTTGATCACAAAAAGGACTGGAAGCGGCGTCGGGGCTTCTCAGGACCCCTACAGGATCTACCTCAAGACTTCCGTTGATGCAGAGATGGTGGCTGAAGTCCTGAGAGAACTTGATCCCAAGGATGTCGCCCACCTGGCTGAGGTTTCCGTAGAGAAGACAGGGCTCTTCAGAAGGCGCCTACTCCACGTTGCTAAAAGGTTTGGAGTTGTTGAGAAAGGTGCAGATCTGAGCGATGTTGGGATGCAGCAACTTGTTGAGAGTATGAGGGGCACTGTGGTGTGGAGGGAGGCGATGAAGGAAGTGTTGTTCAAAGACCTCGATGTTGAGGGGCTCGATAGGTTTGCAAGAGGGCTGAAGGAGGGTGCCTTCAAGATAGTCGTAATGGGGAGAGACCTCCCCCTATCACCCATCTCTAGAGTAGGCATAAGAAAGTTGAGCTGGAAGACAGACCTGGTCCCTGCGGACAGGCTCAGGAGGATCCTGATAGAGGCTGGAAAGGCAAGACTTCTGAATGAGGCAAGGGTTGCGGTGTGCTCGGAGTGCTTCAGGTACGTAGAGAGTGTCAAGATCAAGAGGTTTTTGGAAGGGGTTGCCTGCCCAGAGTGTAAGTCAAAGAAGATAGGCTTAGTGGACGGAGACTTATCGGAGGTGGCTCAGATGGCATCTGAAATGGCTGAGAGGGGCAGGGTCTCAGATAAGTTCAAGGAGATGTACAGGGCGGTGCTGGAGAGCGGGGAGTTGATAGGGATCTACGGATTACCAGCAGCTCTAGCACTCGCAGCCAAGGGGTTGCCTAAGACTGCGATTGTAACGCTTGCATCCTCTAAGACCCCTGACATAGACTTTCTCGTGGACATGATCCTGAGGGAGGAGAGAGAAGTTTTGAGGAAGAGGTACAAGAGGATGCGACCGCAGAGCGAGACAGACGTACGAGTTAAGGGCTAGAGACGATATTTTTACAAAATTTGGTGTTCCATT
This sequence comes from Thermoproteota archaeon, assembly GCA_004347955.1. GTDB lineage: Archaea > Thermoproteota > Methanomethylicia > Methanomethylicales > Methanomethylicaceae > WYZ-LMO10. The sequence continues at coordinate 5,558 of QNVH01000026.1, forward strand.
AGGAACGACTTTGTCTTCGGGCGCACATTTTTATAATTTTTAGGGGAATTATTATCCGGGTGAATGGCTTTGGTTAAGGTCAAGTGGCTTGGGCACGCAGCATTTCAGATTAAGGGCAAGGACAAGACAGTTTACATAGACCTTGGGGAGGGGGCAGCCCCATCGGATAAGGCAGATCTTGTACTTGTGACGCATTCCCACTGGGACCATTTTGACCCGAAGGTCATAGAGAGAGTGAGGAAAGAAGGGACTGTAATAATCGCTCCAAGGGACTGCATCCCAAAACTGGGAGCAGGAGCGAGGGCTGTGGAGCCGGGTGACAGGCTGAAGGTCGGCGATCTAGAGGTAAGAGCTGTGCACGCCTACAACGTAAAGAGGTTCAGGTCTCCGGGCGTTCCTTTCCACCCGAAGGGGTTCGGCGTTGGTTATGTGTTAGGCATCGATGGTAAGAGCATATACCACGCAGGAGACACAGATTTCATACCCGAGATGAAAGAGCTGAAGGGGGTAGACGTGGCTATTCTGCCGACCGGAGACACCTATACGATGAACAACCAAGAGGCTGCCGATGCGGCCATCACAATAAATCCAAAGATCGCGATCCCAATGCACCGCTGGAACACAGACCCGGAAGAATTCCGGAGAATAGTTGAGTCAAGATCGGGAGTGACTGCCAAGATCTTGAGGGTGGGCGAAGAGCTGGAGTTGTGAAGGCCAAACTCGTGTGGCGGCCCCACAGCAGAGAACAGAGACGGAGTCAGGGCTGTTGAGGCTGGGGAGAAGAACCTGCAATAATGCTGACCAAGGTTTTACGGTCTATCTCAGCGCGGGTCCTCCACCCTATGTAAAGATTGCCCTCCTCATCTTCATCCAAATAGCCCCTCCTTATGAACCTGTTAAGGTCTTGGTCGACCTTCCAGTCAGGAAATTTCTCCCTCAGAAGGTCTTCAACCTCCCTCCTGGTGGCCCTCCCCTGCTTTGAGGTTATGTATGCCAGCGCTGCAGCCAGGACGGCCAGCGTGTCTATCCTCCACCCTGAAAGCGAGGCCTCGCCGATCTGCAGTGGGGATTTGCAGATGACGTAAAAGCGGGCCTGGTCCAGATCTTCGTCTGTGGGAGTTTGATGGTCCAGACCATCCTCGTAGACGATTTTGATTTCCAGTCCGAGCTCCTCCAGGCGCCTCTCCAGGAGCTTTATTACCTTCATGTAATCCTTTCCCAATACCTTTCTGAGCTCCCATCCCTTTGCGCCGGGGAGGCGGTGGTGCTGGAAGAGCAGGAGCTGGGCAGCCTTCTTGAGTTTCCGTGATATGGTGACATCCTCACTCATTTTTAATCCCCTCTGTCCTGTTTTTCAGATTCCTCATTGCCATCCACTTCTCGTAGTTTATGGAGATCGGCACGGATTTGCCCCCTTTCCTCTGCACCTGCTTTCCCGCCATCTCGATGAGGATAGTCTCTTCTACCGGGTTGATTATGAGGTTGGCGTACCCGTTTGATATTATGAAGCTGAGCGCGTATGCCCTTAAAAGCGTCTCCTCATATGTCTCCCTCATTACGAATTTCCAGTAGTCAACAGGTCCTCCTTCAGAAGCTTCTGCCAGCTCCTCCTGGAGTTTCCTGACCTCTTCGTTGAATGCCCGCTCTGAGAGGAATTTTAGCTTGATGAGCTCCGAGACAGACAACGTTTTTTCTTCTGGAAACTGTGCTGCCTCGAGCTCCTTCATTCTCTGGGATAGAGGGAGCAGCACCCTCCAGTATTCCAGGGCTTCGGAGAGCCTCTTTGGAGTCAGCTGTTCGGCGGCTATCAGAGGCCTCCACGCAGCGAGGAGAGCGGAGGCTAGCTCCTCCTTTCCTAGAAGCTTTATCTTGACCTCTACGAGGAAGGGGTCTATGAACAAACGGAGGCGCGCCTCTTGACCCAGTCGCTCTGGAGCTTGACCATCAGCGATAACTCCTTCAGGGCTTCAGCGTCCATTAGAAGTTCGTCAAGAAGCTTCCACTGCGGCAATAGTCTCTTCAAAACCTGCAACTTTTGTGGGACGTCCACCAGGAATGGGTCCTCCCCCTTTGCCCTTATGCTCTGGCAAAGGTTTATTATTCTGGCCAGTTCCTCGTAGTACTCTTCCTTATGCGCTCGCTGCGGCAGCTTTGGCCACCTCCGACCTTCCGTGCACGTTTTGGACGAAGATTATGTTTGCGAACTCTCCCACCGCAGTGAGCTGGCTAGGGGTGATCACTATGAACTGCACGTCCGAGCTGTCGTTCATGAAAGAGAAGAGCATCCTCATCATTGACTCCCTGTTGTGGGGGTCCATGTGCACATCGAACTCGTCGACCGCCCTAACAGGAGATTTCAGGTGGTCCTGCAGAGCCAGGAGGAAGGCCATGGTCGCGACAGCCCTCTCCCCTCCGCTTTGGGAATATGCATCGAGGAGAACTGGCGAGGTTCCTCGGAAACCCACCGTGATCTCCACACCGGCCCTGTCCGGGTCGTCCATGTTCAGGAGGCGTATGGCCCCGGTTCCGCCGACCCTCCCCAGGACAGACCGGTACGTGGGGTTTATCTCCTCGATCAGCTTCTCCATAACACCTCTCCAGACCCTTTTCCTCTCCTCCAACTCTTCAATTGTCTTCCTCCTGTTTTCCCCCACGACCTCTGCCTTCTGCTTCAGTTCGTTGTAGGTTTTCAGGTAGGCTTGGTACATGGAAGGTGCGTCCTCGGGGACGTCCCCAAGAGATAGGAGGTGGGCGTTTACAAACTTTATCTCATCTGAGATCTCCAGCAGCGTCCTGGTTGTCTCGATTCTCTCCCCAGCTTTGTCCTTGAACTTCTCGGACTCCATTAGGGCGGCCCTGGCCTCCTCCAGGGAGGATCGCAACTCTTTGAGTTCCCTCTCAAGCTCGCCTTTGCGGTAGCGCATCACTGCCTCGTCAATCCTCAGCTCCACGTACTTCTTGACAACCTCGTCGAGCCTCTCATCTACAAGACCAAGCTCCTTCAGCACTGCCTCTCCGTTTTTCACACCCAGAAGGAGGGTCCGGAACTTTTCCTTCAGTAGGAGGTATTCTCCCCAGAGGGCTCCCGCCTCCTCACTCTTGGTGCGGATGCCCTTCTCTATAGCCTCTAGCTGAGAGGATTTCAGGCGTATCTTCTCCTCTATCTGTGCCACTGCGCGTTCGTTCTTCAATATCTGCGCCCATATCAACTCTCTCTCCAAGTAGGCCTTCCTCTCCAGCAAGGACTTCTTCTCGTTGTACTTGTCGTTCAGTTCCTTCCAGTAAGCCAAGGTTTGCTCGGCGCTAGCTAGAAGTTGGGAGGTAGCCTCCTCCTCGCCCAAAATCCTGTTCAGCCTCTCCTCCGACTCGTAGATGGCGCGCCTGTACTGGGAGAAGCCGACCGCTTCCTCAACCATCCTGAGCTTCTCTTCTGGCGAGGTTATCGCGAACTCCTCTATCATGTTTTGGTGCATTATTATGAGCATGTTGTCGGGGTTCATTCCCACGCCCTTGAAGAGCCTGTTAACGTCAAATTTACTTACCTGCCTGCCGTTTATCTCGAACCAGTAGGTCCCATCCTTCTTCAGATACCTTGAGACTGATATGATGTCGTTGTTTATGTAGGGGACTGGGGCGCTTTCCGTTTTCGGCTCTGTTGTCCAGCACCAGCGTGACCCTCGCAGTGTCTTTACCCCTGCGTATCAAGTCAGCCAGCTTCCTAGATCTCTCGGTGTAGCTCTGCCCTGTCGCGACGGAAATTGCAATGAGTATTGATGACTTTCCAGCACCATTGGGGCCGCATATCAGATTCAGACCACGACTGAGGGGCACCCTAGCGTACTCATAGGACATGAAGTTCTCCAGTACCACCTCGAGTATTGTGAGAGAGCTCATTTCGGGAACCCCTCAGGGCGCCTCAAATTCCACAAAAGACCCTTATAAGCCTCACTTTTGTATATTGTAGCTTGCTTCCTTGAAATGGTTATAGGGAGATTGCCTCAGACGCGCATATCACTTTATGCCATTATTTTTTATTAAATTTTTTATTTATATAATTTTAAAAATAATTTAAAATTTTCCTTGCTTTCCAAAAAGGCGAGTAAAGTTTATGTAACGATGTTCATTTTTAAATTGGTGTTCATGGCGATCCTGAATGGGAGACATTGAGATAAAACAGCTGATACACAACGGAGTCCTGATACCCGTCTACAAGCCTATTGGGTTCAAGATAAAATTCAGGGGAGAAGAGATCGCACTTAGCCCAGAGCAGGAAGAAATGGCGGTGGCGTGGGTCAAGAAGCTGTCAACAGATTATGTCAAGGACAAGGTCTTTGTTAGGAATTTCTTTAAGGACTTCGGAAAGGCGTTAGGGGTCAAGGGGAAGGTGAGTCCCGAAGACTTTGACTTCTCTGAGATAATCGCCTGGCTGGAGAAGGAGAAGGCGAGGAAGGAGGGGATGAGCAAGGAGGAGAAGAAGGCGCTCGCGCAGGAGAGGAAGAGGATAAGGGAAGAGAACAAGAAAAAGTATGGCTTTGCGATCGTAAACGGAATGCCGATGGAGATATCCAACTACATGGTGGAGCCTGCTTGCATTTTCATGGGCAGAGGGGAGCACCCGCTCAGGGGGAGGTGGAAGCCAGGTGTCAAGGCAGAGGACATAACCCTGAACCTGTCTCCGGACGCGAAAGTGCCTGACCCCCCAAACGGGGGCTCTTGGAAGTCCGTTGTATTCGATCCCACATCGCTCTGGATAGCCAGCTGGAGGGATAAGCTCAGGGGCAAGATGAAGTACGTGTGGCTCTCAGACACCGCATACATAAAGCAGGTAAGAGACATAGAGAAGTTCAACAAAGCTTGGGAGCTCGAGAAATTGATTGACAAGGTGAGAGAACANATAAAGAGGGGGTTGGAGTCGCACGATCTTCTGGAGAGGAAGATAGCCACGGTGTGCTACCTCATTGATGAGTTGAAACTCAGAGTTGGTGATGAGAAGGACGAGGACGAGGCTGACACCGTCGGTGCCACTACGCTCAGACCTGAACATCTGAAGTTCAACCCCGACGGAACAATAACTTTTGACTTCCTCGGCAAGGACTCCGTACGATGGGTTAGCACCATTAACCCGCCCGAGGTTGTATACAGGAACTTGAAGGAGTTCATAGCGGAGGGGAACGAGACAATTTTCAACGGGGTCAGGTCCCAAAAAGTGAACGCATATTTAGCAGAGGTTATGCCGGGGCTTACTGCAAAAGTTTTCAGGACTTACCACGCCTCCACGGCAACAAAGAAGGCGCTCCAGAATGCCGATGTGGACAGAGATGANCCNGTATACGTCAAGAAGTACTGCGCCACAATGGCAAATTTGGAGGCCGCAAAGGTTTGCAACCACAAGAGGAAATTGCCAAAGAACTGGGAGGAGAACCTCANAAAGAAGGTTGAGAGGCTTAAGGCCCTAAAGGAGAAGAAAGCCAAAAAGGAGAAGATAGAAGAGTTGAAACTAAAGATCAGTGCGATGAAAGCGACGAGGGATTACAATCTGAACACCTCTTTGAAAAACTACATAGACCCGAGGGTTTATGCGGACTGGGGGAGGAGAATAGACTTCGACTGGAAACTCTACTATCCAAAATCGCTCCAGAGGAGATTTGCGTGGGTTGACGGGGAGGGGCTGGCGCAGGATCTCAGTGTTTAATGGCAGGATTTACTCTGTTTTTAACCCCAAAATCTGTTTGATAAATTTATATTGCGGCATTTAATTTATGACGTTGGACGAATCCAGTTGGTGTGATTTATGGTCCTTGCAGGAAAAATCTTCAAGATCAAAGAGGATGTGGATCTGATCACAATCTCGGGAAAGCTGAAGGGGTACCAGCAGGAGGAAGAATTCACGCATGGTGATGAAAAAGTCACACTGATTACAGAGATAGGAGAGCTAGCTTTGGGATCAGACTACCTCGAAGGGACTTTCTTCCAAGACATTCCATTCACAGTAAAACACAGAGGAGGGGAACGCCTCGTAATCAAGACGATAGAGGCACCGTTCCTTTTTCAGATCAACGGGGAAAGGATGCTCCTCGTGATCCTTGAGAAGAAGAGAACCGCAAACAACATAGCAAATCAACTGAGCAAAATACTATTCATCTCAACAGGGAGTATCGTGGAAGCTAAGATCTTGCCTGAGACCCTCAGGAAGTTCCATGAGGCTAACCCGGAGGATACAAAGGTCATTTTCTTTGATGGTGTGGACATCCCGAATGTGGACAAACTCTCGCTTTACGGGTCTCAGCTCGCAGACACAGCTCTCTACAACGAGTATCTCACCCATGGAACTATTTGGTACATCGTTTTCAAGTCAAGGAAGTACGGTATTGTTGCCGGGGTAACAAGAAACTCCGTTGTTACGGCATTCAGCGAGGTTAAGCCGAGGGAGTTTCTTGAGTACATTAAAGAGGAGATATTCCCCCTCATCGAGTAGAGCGAGCGACATCAAAGTAATCCCGCACGGAATTGCTCCTCAGGCATAATATCACACCCAGGCGCATGAAGAGTAACAGTACGTAAAGTGCAATAGGGTCGGACAGGTAGGAGATGGCATAATTGATTATGTTGATGCCGCTGAAAAAAAGCCCAAAGAACCAAGCCCACCTAGACCCACGCATAAAGCCGATAATCAATATGAAGTCAAGAACCCCCATGAGATATGCCATGATGAACTCGGTTCCGCTATAATAGACGAATGTGCCCGTCAAAAATGGCGCTGCAAGATCGAACAACACAAAGATCGCTTGCAAGGATACCATCGCATACAGAAGGCTTGGGCGGCGAGCCATACTAGGCACCTTGTGATGGTTAAAATTTGTGGGGATCAGTATTTATTTTGTTCCTTGGAATTTGAGCAATCCTTGCAGCCCTCGACCTTCGGCAGTTCGAGCGAGCCCAGCCTTGTCGAGGATTTGACGATCTCGTTGGTTCCGGAGATCTGCCTCTCTTCGCTGCGAATTATGAAGGCAGCATCGTATATAATGTATACCTCATAGGAGATGATCCTCGTGTCACCTCTCGCCTCCTCGATCTGCTCCCCGTAAATTATCTTCGAACCCTCCATCTCGTGGTCATGAAGGAAGTGATATATTTCGTGGAGTTCCATTTTGTTCTCTTCGACCCATTTTTCTATGAGTTCCATATCGTGCTTGGGAACGTTGAGCTCTTCAGGAGTACCATACCACTCTATCATAAACAAAACCATGTTTTTTAAGAGAGATCGTAGTTATAAGTATTGCTTGTGATTAATTCCAGCCNATAAATAATGTGGGATTTTCCTTCCAGAGCGGTGAACTGCCCCCTCCCCATTGGAAGAAGACTTCCCGCCGAGAGGGTTAAAGACCCATGATTACAGATCTTATCTCTGATGGGGAGTATGTGAAGTCCCCGAAAATGAAGAAGTCGCTTTTGTAGACACTTTTAGATTTTGCGAAGAAGNNCTTGACCACATCGGAATATTCGGAGTCTACCAACGATGATGATGGGAAGTGAAGCAGGTAACGAACCGTCAGACCTGACCTGACGCTACGCATCTCCCAATCAACGTTNTAGGAGTTGTTTCCAGATTTAAAGTAGGAGAAGCTAAGCTGATCCTCTCCTAATGACGAGAGAAGGTACCCGACTTTTAAGGAGTCGTTGGAAAAGAATGGGTTCAAATCAGAGTCAATTACAAGTTTTGCAGCATCTAAAATTTTTACAGCATCGGCAATCTTGCCCTCGCTGAATATCAGTGCGCCTCTGTGGAGACAGATCCAAGCAGAACCCTCAATGTTTACGGGGGACACAGGTAAAAAGTAAAGGGAAACATTTCTGTAGGAGGCGGTTTCAAGGGAGCTGTTATTTAGCACGAGAGACACTTCATCTAAAACTGATGGCTTTAGGGCGATGACAGTGACTACCTCATCCTCGCCTATTAGAATATCAACACCGTAGGTCACATCAGATAGGCTGAGGCTAAGGTTCAGGCTGGGAATTGAAAGCAGAGTTCCTCCTTGGAATAGGTTTGGATATGACATGAGCGCCGTGATGTTCAGGTATCTGAACCCTTCAACCTGCGATGGTATTAGGGACATCCAGTCTGCCTGTTTGAAGGATGAAGGAGAGGGAGGGGCAACGTAATTAGAAGAGAAGAAATAGGTAATGTAGCTCAAAACCAAGATGAGGATTATTAGAGGAATGAATACTTTTGTGATTCTTGACGGCCCAGTTTTTTTCTTGCTTTTTTGTGGCAAATCTTTCACCGGTACCTGGTGTGGAGGTGAACTGCTATTATGCGGATAGTGCCCGCACCCTTAAAATTGTTTTCATTGCTGGACTTGTGCTAGAACAATATCTTTATTGGAATAAGGTTTAACTACAATATTTAGAGCGGAGAACAAACATGAAAGGTAGTTTGCGTTGAACAGATATGTAGCAGATTTTTGTATCATGAATGTAGCCACGGTTGTAGTATCCTCAATAACATACCTCCTGGGAAAGGACTTCTTGAATGCGTTTATGGTATTTCTGATGTTAGAGAGTGCTGCGTCCCTCATTACAGGAGGCGTCTATGGCTCAATAGTCTCAAGCGCCTCTTTTCGGGGGTTTGATCGGTACTTTAGGAGGGGGTGGTTTGGAAAATTAAGAGTTGAAGAACATGGGACGCAGAGAGATCAAGAATATCAAGAAGAAAAGGACCGAAAGAATGAAAGAGAGAGAACAAAAAGGGAAGTGAGAATGGGTAAAAGGTTCGTAATTCTTGGAGCGGCGCTATTATTGGAGTCAATTTTGATTGCCCTTCTACTGATTGCATAAAAC
>QNVH01000027.1 GCA_004347955.1 Thermoproteota archaeon
CTCATTATATCGTACAGAAGCCTTGCGGCAATGCCGCGCCCTCCAAGGTATTTCATCACGTACTCCTCAGGCAGCGGAGATTCTGAGACTTTTTTGTCTGTGAGGTTCACTCTGAGTATTTTACCCATGTATGCTCCTTGCATTGTCTATCCCGATCATAATAGGATTTCACGTTATTTAAGCATTATTTTTACTTATTTTACTAAAAGCGGTTGAAAATTAAAAGATATTTTTATAAATGTATTATTTGTATTTTAAATTATGTCCTGGTCTGCATTCTGCGCCCTATTTGACCCTGACGAGGGGAGAGATTCGATCCAGAGAAAGGTAGAAGATTTGGTCAAAGGCACAAGACCGGCGAATCCCTACAGGGCAGTTCTGGACTCCAATGAGGTCGCAGGGCTGGATATCATAGACTGCGGAGAGGTTCAGATAGAGAGCTGGCTATCAATTTATCCGGTTCAGGAGGATCTTTTCATGCTCACCAGTACCAATTTCGGGATCTTCCTGGACTCGGACGGGTGCAGGGAGTACAGAGAGAGGGTAAGGGATTATGTCAAAGTTTTGGAGAGACCACTGATGATCGGAGGGGACCACAGTCTCACTGGCGGGGTGGTTGAAGCCTTGATGGAGAGGCATGAGGACTTCTATCTAATTGTATTCGATTCACATTTTGATGGCATCCCCTCGCCAGTAAGGAACGGACTTATCGGGTACATGGCTGAGACGAGGCCAGACTACGAGAGGTTTGGCTACAAGCCTTCGGATTACGTATTCAGCTCCACCGGCAGGAAAAACAGCTATAACGGAGGGTCCTTCCTTTACCACTTAATTAACGAGGGGATAATAGAGGCTGAAAAAATTATAGTTTTTGGCCCGCTGGACTATCCGACAGAGAAAATGGAGAAGATTCAGGACCATCGGGTAAGGGAATTTGTTCAAGTCTATAAAGGTCTGGAGAAAGAAGGTGTCAAAATTGTACACAGGGGGATAATAGACGGCCTTGGCCCTGAAGAGGCTATCAAGATGTGTGTGTCTCCGAAATTGAGAACTGGCAGAGCTTATGTTTCGGTTGATTTGGACATCGGCTCCAGGTCTGCACTGATGGGGGCAAAATTCACAGACATATGCGGGATCAAGGAGGCGGATATTTACAGAGCATTAAAGGACCTGCGCAGAGACACCAGTAGTATAATAGGCTTAGACCTCATGGAGATAGACCCATGGAGGGCGGGCGTAGAGATAGACGGCTTAAAGGATAGAACTTACAGTATCTGCGGTAACATTATAAGAATTTTGACCGAGGGCAAGATCTACCTAGAAAAAAAGTACAAGGATGTTTTGGAGAAGATCTCGACGAAGAAAACACTCAAGGAAGTTGAAGATAAGAGATCCCTCAATGAGCTCATCAAGATGGGGTTCGCGGGATTATCTGGCAAGTACGTTAGTCTGCTCTATAACGGTGAGATATTATTCTCTTGAAGAACACCCGTAGAGTAGATCCAAGTTTAAAGACTGCCGACAAAAAAAAGAAGGAGTTATGCGTAGGAGACTACGAAGTCCTTAAAGACCTGCGACGGGAGGAGCTTTGTGTTGTGCGACCCGCATTTGGGGCACTTTATAGAGGACGATATCTTGTTTGAGGTCCACGAATGCCTACAGTCCCTGCACTTTATTTTATATTCGAAGGGCATGTGATTCACCTCACCTCATATCATCATCTCATAGATCTATCAAGAAGCTGCAGGATGTCGCCGATCTCAAGACCAAATTTGCCTGATTCTTCGTTGCGCCTCAGGTTAAGCACACAGAACGGGCAAGCACTAGAGACATACGAGGCGCCTACCATCTTCGCCTCCTTCAGCCTTTCCGTTGCCGCAAAGTTGGCAAGCTCAGGGTAGGCAGACATTACACCGGCACCAGCACCGCAGCACCATGCGTGGTGCGCGGTCCGCTCAAATTCAACGAATTTCAGCTCGGGGATGTTTGAAAGTATCTCCCTTGGCTCGTCAAAGACCCCCACATGGCGTCCCAAGTGACATGGATCGTGGTAAGTCACAACCTTGTCAGTCGCCTTACTCTTCGGTTTTAGTCTTCCGCTGCTCAGATACTCGCTGAAAAGTTGTGATGAGTGCAACACCTCGAATGATGGCTTCGAACCTCCAAACTTTCTGTATCCCTCATGGAACTGCCGGTAACAGCCAGCGCACGAAGTTATCAACCGTGTTACTCCGAGTTCCTCTATCTTAGCGATGTTGTGCTCGTATGTCTCTTTAGCCTCTTCCCAAAGACCTGTCATGTATAATGGAGAGCCGCAGCACCACTCCTCTCCACCAAGCACGGTGAAGTCTGCATTGGCTGCCGAGAGAAGGGATACTGTGGCATCGCAGACATCGGGCGTCCTATAGGGGCCTGTGCAACCTGCAAAGTACAAGATCTCTGCACCCTTCTTTTGGGGTTCCACGCTCTTCTTCAACCATGCAAACCTGTTCTCTGGAGGTTCTGCGTACGGGTTGTGATACTCCTTTATGTAGTTCGCAAACCTCCTGTGCGCGGCGGGTGGTGCGATTCCCATCTTCACAAAGGTTCTTCTCAAGGCCATCACGGAGACCACAGGGTCGCTTCCAATCCCCATACTGCACTGGAGTGTGCAGTTTCCGCATAGGTTGCAGAAGTACGCAACGTCGACCAGTTCAGGTGTTGGCTTTATGAAGCCCTGCAGGAGNCCNAAAACAGTCATGTGCTTCCCTTGTCCTCTGTATGCCGCCTGTCTGTAGTGTGCAGGGTAGGTCGCGGTCGGGCAGTTCATCGCCCAGTTTGCCATGGAGGACATCTCGCACTGGCCACAGACCCAACACCTCACAGCCTCGAACTTCGCTGCGGCGAGATCTGGGTACTCGTTATCCTTGGGAAAAGTTATGTTCACCCATTCCCGTGGCGTCTTATCCAAACTGGCGTGGGTTATGAATGGTACAAAATCTATGTTCTTATATGTCAGGGGTATTTTTCTCTCAACCTCAGTCATTTGAACCACCTACCCATACTCGAACGGTATGTTGAACCCTAGCCANGGAGCCATGATGTTATTTGGATCAACTGCGCGCTTGATCCTCTGGTACAGCTCAAAGAATCCAGGATCCATGTGCTGCGAGACCACCTTGGCACCCAGTCCGAAGCACCTCGCAGGAACGAACCCGCTTTCGCGTATGACCCTTGGGATGACCTCCCCGAAGAATGCAGCGTATTTCTTGACCCCCTCACCGTCGCCGCGCTCAATCGGGACCATGTACCTCACGTGGGAGACCCTGCCCTCGTTAATGGGTATTGTGTGTAGGGCAGGGACGAGCCCGTGCTTNCTGCCGACGNTCCAGGTGATTTCGTGAAGCTTCGGAAGGGCACTGTTGCCAACACTGCCATAGAAGCTCCAGATGTGCCCTGGCACCCAGCCACAGTACCTGATGCGTTGGTTGCCTGGCTCTCCCTCGCCTATGCCTCCGTACATCTTCAAGGAGGCTTCAATCTCCCCGAACTTTATGCCCGGGCAGTTGTCGGGAGTCAACTCTGTGACTTCTGGGTGAGACGAAAGGTAAGCAGACCAGTATTTTTCCCAGAGTTTTGCCTCATCCTCTGACTGGTAGTGGGGAGTGCATGCAAGTATATAGAAGTACTGTGTGCCTTCGCCTGGAAAACCGTAGTATTCCCGCATTTTGGCAATATCATCATCGGTCAAATCGTANAGCTTCTTCTTCTGATCGAAACCCCAGTAGGGGGCTATGTTGGTGCCGTGTAGTACCAAGAGGAGCCAGTGGCCTCCAGAAGTGTTCGGCGCCAATTTAGTATACATAACCTTGGAAAGATTCTTTGCCAATTCATCGCACTTTTTGATTCCCAACAACTTCACGGTTAGGGCCTTCGGTTTTGGCCATAGCTTTATCGCCGCCTTGGTGACCACCCCGAGGGTGCCAAGTGCCCCAACGAAGATCCTAGTCAATTGCGGGCCAAACCCCAGATCAAAGGTGTATTTGCAGGAGGATATGGGCAAACTCCAAGATCCTGTGTGCACGAGTTCCCCGGTGGGCAGAACCGCCTCTAGCGCCATTATGGCTTCCTGATTTCCGTCGCTAATTGACGTCATATTCATGCCTATGCCTTTAAACAGGAAGTTTGCAACTATGGAGACATTCGGAGGGGCTGTGGTGACAGGAATCACTAGATCGATGTTCTTCGAACGCAAATACCTATAGAATTGGTTGAATGTCACACCCGCATCGATGACGGCGTATCCTTCCTCGACATTGACCTCATGAACCCTGTTCATTCTGACGGTCTGGAGCAGTATGCCACTGTAGCAGGGGAGTTTGTATGAGTAGGCGCTGGCAACATGTACAGGCACTTTATACCTGTTCGCCATAAGCATTATATCTTGAACCTCGAGCTCGTTTGCGGGCCTAACAATGTAGTCGGGCATCTTTGGGGGTTTGCCTGGAAATATTTGTAGCCAAGCGTCGTAGACCTCTGCAAAGATTCTGCCTGGATCCGATATAACGTTTGCAGGACCGACGATAGCCTCCAACTCTTTAAGAACCAATTCGTTGGGCATTAAGATCGCCGTCCTATCCAAAGATCTATTATTTATTTTTCTAAATAACATTTACCATATACGAATTATATTATTAAGTTATTTTTCATTGGAGGGTTCGGGAAAAAATTAAATATTGAACCTACATATCTTTGAGCATATTTAAAGGTGATAAAAGTGGCAGAACAGTTGGTTTACATCGACGGAAATTTTGTCCCAAGGTCTAAAGCGTCCGTATCAGTGTTTGACCACGGTTTCTTGTACGGTGACGGGGTATTTGAGGGGATAAGGGCTTATAACGGATATGTCTTCAAGCTGAAGGAGCATATTGACAGGCTTTACGCATCTGCACACACCATCATGCTGAACATACCCATGACTAAGGAGGAGCTCTCTAAAGCTGTCGTAGAGACCCTGAAGAAGAACTCTCTGAAGGACGCCTATGTGAGGCTTATTGTTACGAGAGGCGAGGGCGATCTGGGACTTGATCCGAGGAAGTGCAAAAAGCCCAGCGTAATAATAATTGCGGGCAGCATTGCACTGCTACCGAAGGAGGTCTGCGAGAAGGGCATAAGGACCATTATCAGCTGGGTGAGGAGAGATCCTGTGGATGGAACTTCGCACGAAGTAAAGTCCCTGAACTACTTGAACAGTATACTGGCAAAGCTCGATGCAAATGCATACAACGCCGACGAAGCGATACTGCTTACCCCGAACGGTTATGTTTGCGAGGGTACCGCAGAGAATATATTCTTGGTAAAGAATGGCGAGATACTCACACCCCCGACCTACACAGGAGCGCTGCCAGGCATAACACGGCAAGTCATCATAGAGATCGCAGAGAAGAATGGGTTCAAAATTAGAGAGAAATTGATAACCGTGCATGAGCTATTAAACGCCGATGAAATCTTCTTCACCGGCACTGGTGCAGAGATAATCCCCGTGGTTGAGGTGAATGGAAGGACCATAGGTGATGGGAAGCCGGGAAAGATCACGCGTCTCATCAGGGAAGAATTTCAGAAGTACACGGCAGACCCCTCAAACGGGGTCCCCATCCTCTAGGCCTTCCACCAGTCGAACATGTAATAAACGGTCTTTTTTTGGACCTCATCAAAAGTTGCAAGGACAAACTTTTTCCTGACTGTGTGAGAGAGCCTCCCCGCCCGGACGATCTCAACAGGGTCGATCTCCGCAGAATTGGGGAGGACATGTACTATGAATGGCGCATGGTCAATCCCAGGGCCATACTGGTATACCGCAAAATCTGCGCCAAATTTCAGAGCGGGTCTCACGACGTAGCCCTTGTCCCTGAGATCCTTGTATACTGCGTAAAGCTCCTCAAAAAGGCGGTACTGTTTCTTTGACAATCTCAACAGCTGCTCTCTTGACAGGACTCTCTTGCCAGTTTTTACTGTTATTAGCCCCTTCTCGAGGAGATAATTTGCCTCGAGCAGGGAGAGTTCGAGATAAGTATTGATCTCTGAAATGTCTTTTGGCTTGGAGACATTTATCAGCTTGCCATAAAAGCCAGACCTGTAGAGCCTCGCGCCGTCTTCTTTTGACCAGACCAGTACCCTTGAACCATGAAGCCTAGCTTCGACTTTGTTGCTTTCCATGCCCAGTACCCCAAATTTTAAAAAGGTAAGTTTTCAAAAGAACTTAGATTTGCCCAATTCATAAACTTTGTTAGAGTGAAGGACTTTGAGGAGATCGCCAATCAGCCTCACAAGCATCATGTTGATAGTCGGGGCAGTAATATTCGTGATATATCTTTACTTGGCAGATGTAACGCAGATCGTGGCGACAATTCTTAGTTTAGACCTCAGGATTGCGCTCACTGCAATACTCATAGATTTGACGTGTATAGGCTTATTCGTTCTCGGGTGGTATCTCTTGTTGAAGAACCCGGGGATGAGCTTCAAGGACTGCTTCGAGATAGTTTTAGTCAGCATATTTGGAGATTTGATGATCCCTACAGCCTCCATATCGGGGGAGTTCTTCAGGGTGAGTCTGACGGTCAAGAGGGGCAGGATACAGATCAGCGAAGCGACTGCGAGCGTTCTCCTACACAGAATTTTGCTTGCTCTGACCTTTGGTGTGGTGCTACTAGCAAGCATATTCAACTTAGTGGGAGATCAGACCGCCCCCGTTGCAGAGATCTATGCGCTTGGAGTTTTAGCAATTTTTGATCTGGCATTTGGGATGGCTGCAATGTACATGGCTCTGAGGGCGGATCTCTTCGAAAGGAATGTCGAAAAATTGGCGATAAAAATTGGGGGTTTTTTGAGGCGCTTCAGGCCGAAATACGATCCTGAGAGATTAAGGGAGAGCGTCCTAGGGGGGTTTAGAACTTTTGTTCAAGCGATAAAGAGTGTGAAGCCCTATACTCTCGTCTTGTCTTTCTTGGTGTTGACCGCCAGGTGGTTCTTGATCGCCATGATACCCTACATCATGTTCATATCCTTGGGTAGACCCGTGTCCTACTGGGTCGTTCTTGGAGTCACAGTCTTTGTGAGTATGGTACAGATGATACCCATAGGAATCCCCGGCATGGTTGGAGTAATGGAGGTATCCATGACCGCATTCTTCATGGGGTTTGGGATACCCCCCGCACTTGCAGCCTCTGCAACTATACTCACTAGGCTCGTCATCTTCTGGTTCGAGCTCGTCATAAGCACCTTTGCGGCATCTTTACAGGGGGTGAGGGGACTAATGATGAGCTATAAAATGAGAAATAACTCAGGCCACTCTGTGCAGGGCCAAAACCCTGAGATCGTCTGACGCNTCTTCTATCAGGTCGGCCATGTCTTCCAGGAGGCGAAGGAGGTCTCTGTATATTAAGAGCTGCTCGATCTTCTTGACTTCCATTAGTAGCTTGAAGTCAGCATCNTAATACGAACTGTCAACCTTTGACTCTGCTATGTGCACAGTGGTGACCAAATCGATTGCCTTTTTAGGATTCATTGGAAGAATCATTATCGCATCCCTTAGGTGCTCATATTCTGTTAGGACCTCACCAGAAACCCTTTCAAAGAGCTNGCCAACAACAGGGGTCGGCACCCAGCCATTGTCCGAAATTCTGCTCAGCTGCCTAGATATGGACTGTGCNAACTCGGCCACTTCATCCACCCGGATGATTAGCCTAATGAAATCCTCCCTGTAAAGGAATGCAGGGGCGCTCTTTGTTAACTGCTCTATGAGTTCCCTCTTTATCCTGTCGGCATCCTCCTCGACGGCAGAGATCCTCTCATACAGGCTCTTCAGTTCCAGGCGCTGCGAGGCACTAAATTTTGAGAAGGACTCGACCATCAAGCGTACAGAGTCCTGAACCTTTCTGGCATGTTCCGTTATCAGATCAAGAGATTTTCGATATACTTCATTGCCCATGGTTGTCAGATCTTCTTGGGGTATTGCCAAAGGAGCACGCTCCGATCAAGGTTCTAAAACAAAATGGGTTTTATAAATATTTGCAAATGGTTTTCGACAAATAACATCGGGACGACGTGATCAAAAAAATTATTATTATTTATTAAATTTTATTAATTGTCATCCTTTCAAGAGAAATTATTTAAATGTTTGATGCAATTAAATTTTGAGGCGCCTATGGATAGGTATGACGTTGTTATAATAGGTGGAGGTCCGGCGGGGCTCGCAGCTGCAATTTACTCTTCGAGGGCAGGCGTGAGCACTCTGCTTATAGAGGGGAACATGCTTGGAGGGAGGGCAGCATATGCCCGGGAGGTCGATAATTACCCGGGATTTCCAGAAGGCATTTCAGGGAACGAGCTTGTGGTCAGGCTTGTCAAGCATGCAGAGAGATTTGGCACAACAATAATGGTCGGTCAAAGTGTGATGGAGATGGAACTGTGCGGCAAAATAAAAAATGTGAAGACGATCAGTAGTGAGTTCAAGTCAAAGGCCGTGATAATAGCTACAGGGCTTGTGCAGAGGAAGCTTGGCATTCCTGGAGAGGACAGATTCGTGGGCAGGGGGGTCTCTTATTGTGCAACATGCGATGGCTATTTCTTCAGGAATAAAAAAGTAGCAGTTGTCGGTTCTGATGAGGACGCACTTTATGACCTTAAGTACCTTTCATCGATGACAAAAGACATCTTATTGATCCCAAATGTACCGAATTTTGACAGGGAGAAATCAGAATACGCCAAAAATTTAGGGGCTGAAGTACTAGAGGGGGCAAGGCTTGTGGAGGTACTGGGAGAGAATAAACTCACCGGGATAAAAATCAAAGATGAAAATGGAAAAGAGACGGTTTTGAAGCTGGACGGACTCTTTGTGGCTTTAGGCTTTACGCCTATATCGGATATAGCAAGGAGTGCAGGGCTGAGGACCACGCGGGAGGGATACATTGTTGTGAACGAGAACATGGAGACCAACTTAAACGGGGTCTATGCAGCAGGGGATTGCACTGGCAGAAGCCACCAAATAATAGTAGCGGTCGGTCAGGGAGCTACTGCCGGGATAAATGCGTCCGACTACGCTAAAAATATAGACCTCTTAACGCCAACTCAATGATATTTTTTATTGAGAAGAAAAGTTTTGTTGGTATGAGTTAAAGGTTACATCCTTGCTGATCGTACGGTGGCTATAGAGTTATCGGAAAGCCCAGCAGCCTTCATCTCGTCCACATTTATCCAAACTTCGTTCTCAGGTATGTCAGAGGTGGGAGAGGCGGTCAACTCCAGTTTTTTCTTTCCGGCGACCACGACTTCTATTTTTCCGGAGATCTTCAAGTATTTGTAGGTTGCATCATTCATTTTGCAGGTTCCCCGTTCTACATTTTCCTTCCTTCTGAGGCGCAACCTCTTTTCTGGAGGCTTTTGAGACACATTATCACCACGCAGAATTTATAGCACGCATTATTATAATGGGATTACCATTTTTAAGATTACTGTGGGGTGCATATTTTCGCGAAGTAGTCCCTGAGGTATTCTGATAGGTTGTTTATGGGCACCCTGACTTGATTCCATGTGTCTCGGTCTCTCACAGTAACAGTCCCGTCTTCCATGGTTTTGTGGTCGATTGTGATTGCCAAAGGCGTACCTATCTCATCAGACCTGGCATAGCGCCTGCCTATGGATCCGGCATCGTCAAAATCGGCGAGGTACCCCTCAGATTTTATCAGCCTGTAGATCTCAAGTGCTTTTTCTGGGAGACCGTCTTTGTTTACTAGGGGGAAGACAGAGACTTGTATCGGGGCGATTGTCTTTGGGAGTGAGAGGATGACCCTCCCCTCCCTCTCTTGGTAGGCGTATTCCATAGATACGTAGACAAGTCTATCAGCCCCAAACGAGGGTTCTGCGACGTGGGGAACAAATCGCCTGCCCGTGGTCATGCGCTCCTCCTCAACG
This sequence comes from Thermoproteota archaeon, assembly GCA_004347955.1. Lineage (GTDB taxonomy): Archaea > Thermoproteota > Methanomethylicia > Methanomethylicales > Methanomethylicaceae > WYZ-LMO10. The sequence continues at coordinate 9,949 of QNVH01000027.1, forward strand.
AATTCGACAAACTCGGGCCTCACCTCCAAGCCATTGATAGAGGTTGGTCCCTTGGATAGCGCGTCTCTGAGTGACTGAGGATCGGCAACTTTTATAGCAGAGATAACTTTGCCAGTCTCCTTACCACAGTTGCTGGAAATAACCTCCACCCTTGGGCGCGCGACTAGTACCTTCTCCTTCACAGGTGTGTCAAACTTCTTGAAAACCATTAGGTCTTGGCCGCTGAAGGTCTGATGGCGAGACAGATCGTAGTCCGTGCGGTACGCATGACCAGAGACTTCAACCCAGCCCCACCTATCGAGCTTAACCAGCTGATCGAATGTCTGGGCCGAATAATGGGCACGTTCATTCTCCAACTTTGCGATGAACAGTTGATTCTCCTTAGGTACGCCGAGATCCGATATGAAATCGGTTGAAAGTGCCATGAAATAAGCCTGCCACTCTGAGAGGATCACCCTCTCCCTCACCGCCTCGTCCAAGGTTATTTCAATCGGATCGGCAACCCCTGCTGAGACCATATCCTCTGTCAATAGACGGAGTTTTTTCTGACGGACTTCATTCAACAGGTCACAGCCTGGCGAATTCGGATCAAAGAAGAACTCGATTTCCATTATTGTGAACTCTCTGAGCCGGATGGGCCCCTGTCTGGGGGAGATCTCATTTCGCATGACTTTACCTATCTGCGCGAGGCCGATCGGCAACCTTTCCCTCATGGTGTTGTAGATGTTTTTGAAGTTCACGAACATTCCCTGTGCGGCTTCCGGGCGCATGTATGCAACGTTCTCGGCATATGGACCTATATAGGTCTTGAAGAGCAGATTGAATGTGGTCACTTGACCGAGCATGCCCTTGCATTCGGGGCACCTCAAATTCTTCTCCCTGATTATCTCATCAAGTTCCCTCGGGGACTTTCCCTCTATTCCCTGCACATCGCCCAGCTGATCTACTATCAGATGATCAGCTCGAAACCTCTTGTGGCATGAGAGGCACTCCACTATCATGTCAGTAAAGTGGTCCACATGGCCTGAGGCCTCAAAGACTTTCGAAGGCATGACTACTGGGGTCTCAATCTCGTATATTAGGCCGTGGTGGCGGTATATGAAAGTCTCCCGCCATTTTCTCTCGATGTTTCTCTTTAGGAGTGTGCCCATAGGTCCAAAGTCCAGAAAACCGGCAACGCCTCCGTAGATCTCACAGGAGGGAGAGAAGAAGCCCCTCCTCTTAGCGAGGTCCATAACTTTGTCGTATTTGTCCATATGAATACCCCTGAGGTAGATTCAAGTAGTTGTTTAATGAAATAAATATATCTTGTTGTGGTGGTTTAGGATGAGCAGAAGCTTTTATGTGGATGATCTCTCGAAGCAATTTGGAGGGTTCAANAGGGATTACTCTGAGTCAGATTTTNTACTTTTCGGNGTACCTTTTGACAGCACCTCGAGCTTTAGACCAGGATCGCGGTTTGGACCGGCTGCCATCAGAGAGGCCTCCGCAAACATAGAGACTTGGTCCTGGAGAACTGGCATGGATTTCGAAGAGGTGAGGATCCACGACCTGGGAGATCTCGCTGTAGTGCACGGCGACGCGTCGGAGACCATAAGGAGAGTGAAGGAGACTGTGGAAGACATAGTTATGTCAAGGAAGATCCCAGTAATGCTTGGCGGAGAGCACACCATCACTCTTGGAGCCTTGAGGGGGATGAGGGATGCAACAGTAGTTTCTTTTGATGCCCATTTTGATATGCGCGACGAGTACCTCACCAATAAACTCTCTCATGCCTGTGTTATGAGGAGGGCCCTAGAGGAGCTAGGNGTNGGAAATGTTGTAATTGTCGGGGCTAGAGCCTCGTATAGAGATGAGGTCGAGTTTGTGAAGAAGACNGGGGTAAACTACGTCTCGTCCCAGCAGATAATGCGCGCGGGAACCAAGGAAATAGGGGCGTGGCTGAGGGGGGTGCTGGCAAATTCTAAGAAGATCTATATCTCGGTGGACACGGATGTGTTGGATCCCGCTTTTGCCCCAGGTGTTGGAAACCCAGAGCCGGAGGGGATCACGGCATCAGTTCTTTTGGATATCATAGAGGAGATNGCCGACGAAAGGATTTCAGGGTTCGATGTTGTGGAGGTTGCTCCGACTTACGACAATGGGGCAACGGCGGTGACCGCTTCCAAAATAGTGTACGAACTTTGCTGCATGGTGGCAAAGTCTATCGGGCTCTGATCTCTCTTACGACCTGAGATCGTGCCTTGTAGAGAATCCTGTGCCCACAGGAAGGGCACCGTATGCCGGGGAGCGCTAAGAGCTCCTTGCTGTCAATGGTNTTTCTGCACCTCTCACAGATGTACTGGGCCATAGAAATCACTCTTTTGACATAAATTACACTCACTTAAATATTTTGTCAGGTACCCACGTCTAAAGAGCGTGGGCTTTCTTGCGACTTGCTGGTGAACAACCCTTCGATTTTCATTCTTCATTGATAGATTCCAGTTTTTCTGCAAGGATCTCAGCGAGTTGTTCTACTTCGCTGTAAAGGATCTTTCCAAGATCCCAGAAGATCAGTATGACGACGGCGAGGGCTATGAGCGGCAGACCTGTGGCAAAGTAGATACCTATGACAGGAAAGGCACTCACTACTGGAAGTAGTGCCGTTAAAGTTATAATTAGTGCTATGAGAAAGAGGATGTCATAAATAGCCCTCTTGACGAGGGTCACGTGATCCATCGTCATCTTCCTAAAAATTACACGAATTGCCTTAGATATTGGGTTTAACAGCAATAGCGTATCTGCAAGTATACGGTAGAGCAAGATTCCTACCACGGCCAATATTGTGACCGACCCCAGGGTCACCAGAGGCATATTGATGATCGGTATCATGATATTCAGTTGCTGAAAGTAAGGCATGAGAATGTAGCCAAGCAAGATCAGCATAACAAGAATAAGGAGTTTGGAGAGTATCCTCGTAATCCTCAACCTTAGCTTTAGGGACGAGAGTTTNTCATCTCCCTGAGAAGGCATAGCAATCTATTTCAAAGTCAGAGGGTTTTATATTTATATCTAATCGAGATAACCCCAGCACACAATTAAAAGGGATTTTTATGAAGATCGATGAATATGCGCCCATTGCCGGGGAGGAAGTTGTAGCAGAAATCAAAAGACTGGGCGACGATCTGCAAGGTAAGGAGATGTTACACATCAATTCGACCTACGTCGGAGGGGGGGTCGCAGAGCTTCTCAAGTCCCTTGTGCCATTAATGAACGATGTTGGATTAAAGACCGAGTGGAAGACCATCTCAGGTGACAAGGAGTTTTTTGATGTTACTAAGAGTTTTCATAACGCCTTACACGGCGCGGATATTGAGATAACCCAGAGAATGATGGACAAATATTTAGAGGTCAATTTGAGTAACGTGGAGCGTTTGGATTTATCAAAGGATTTTATATTTGTCCACGATCCGCAACCAGCAGCTTTAGTGCAGTTCAGGAGGGGGGGCAAATGGGTTTGGCGATGCCACATCGATATATCTTCTCCCAATAAGGATGTATGGAATTTCCTTGCAAGGTTCGTCTCGAGGTATGATGCGGTCGTCCTTCATTTGCCCGACTATAAAAGACCGGATATACAGATACCACAGTTCGTCATTCCCCCTTCAATAGACCCTCTGAGTGAGAAGAACATAGATCTGCCAGCAAGCTATGTGGAGAAGGTCCTTAGAAAGTACGAACTTGACCCCGAGATGCCCATAATAACTCAGGTCTCGAGGTTTGACAAGCTAAAAGATCCCATAGGCGTTTTCAAAGCATTTGAGTTGGCAAAGAAAGGGATAAGCACACTTGACTTCAGAGGGCTTCTGGATAGAGAGACTTTCGCATTTGATCTATTTAGGACGCTCAAGTACAGGGTCTCATTGCAACTCGTCCTAGTCGGAGGTTCCGCAACCGATGATCCGGAAGGGGAAAAGATCCATTACGAAGTCTTCAAAAAAGCGGTAAGCGACAGAAATGTTCATGTCCTGATGCTACCTCCAGATGCCCATAGGGAGATAAACGCGATACAACGTGGCTCGACCATTTTAATTCAAAAGAGCATCAAAGAGGGCTTTGGATTGACGGTCACCGAGGGGATGTGGAAAGGGAAGCCCGTGATCGGGGGGAAGACAGGGGGAATAAAGTATCAGATTTTGGACGGTGAGACGGGGTTCCTAGTAAGCAACATTTCGGAGGCTGCCGAGAAGATCCTGTTTCTAATAAAGAACCCCCAGATCCGCAGAGCCATGGGTATCAAGGCAAAGGAGCACGTCAGGAAGAATTTTCTAGTGACAAGGCACTTGAG
>QNVH01000028.1 GCA_004347955.1 Thermoproteota archaeon
TCTTTCTCTATTTCTTTCTCTTTCTCAATCTCCAAAAATATATTCCCTTGGAATCCACAACTGTTGCAGACGTATGTGGGCTGGGAGATATACCCCGTCATTGTTTGTACTGAAACATCTACACTCCCACATCTCGGGCATGCTTTTGGCCTGACCTTCCCTCTTTTCAAGGAGGCGAGAGTCTCTTTGAGGTTCTCCAAGTACCGTTACTCCACATCAATGTTGTCTGCGGGGAATCCGCTCTCAATCAAGATCTCAGCAGCCTTCTCGCGATGATCTCCCTGTAGCTCTATCCTGCCATTCTTCTCCGTGCCTCCGCACGCCAGCCTGCTCTTGAGTTTTCCCGAAAGCTCCTTGAGGTTTATGCTCTTCTCGTCAATGCCCTCCACGATCGTAACGTCCCTTCCCCATTTCCTTTTCTCCAAAAACACCCTTATCCTCTGTTGCTCCTTAACTATAGCCTCACAAACACATAGATCTTTAGGGAGTCCGCATTTGGAACAGATCTCACTCAAGTTTGCCAATCACCTAATTGCGCACTGAATGTATATCGGGAATGGGCTATTTATGGTTTTTTGCGCGCAACACATAGCTTTTATCAGTCCGTATCAAAATGATTGCGTGGGAGGGCCAAAAATTGAGGTACAACATTTACCTCTGCAGAAAATGCGGGGCGGTCTGCGCTGGGAGGGAAGGGGCGTCTTCATTTACATGTTGNTACTGCGGCAGGAGAAATAACGCTGAGGGCGCGGTTACCATTGTGAGGGGGGTGGAGTCAAGGGACGTGCCACACACAATAGCCAAGATAAAGCTCTCTAAAATCAAGGGATGAGAAACAGTTATTAAATTCCGCCACACCTAGAGATTGAGGATTATGAAGAAGGCATATGTACTGGTTGCGGTTGTGGTGGTTGTAGTAGCTGCCTCTGCGGGTTTCATGCTCTACAAACCGCCTCCAACAAAGATAAGGATTGGTTACATGCCTGCGGCCAGCTATGGCCTCATCTGGGTGGCCTACGAGAAGGGATATTTCGCCCAAGAGGGTCTTGAGGTGACGCTCAAGGAGTACCCCACAGTGGCACAGCTTGTTGGTGCGCTTTATTCCAAGGAGATAGACGGCGCACCTATAACCTCCGTAGCCCTGGCGGCTTTCATAAAGAACCTTGACATCAAAATAGTTGCAGGGAACTCTTTGGATGGCACAGCCTTAGTCACAAACAGGACCCTCTCCATCTCGAGCATAAATGAGATCTCTGGCATGCGGCTTGGCACGGTNCAATACGTGCCGGGTGACTACATATTCAGGNACGCGATCTCAAAATCCGGTGTGAACGTCACAGTAAAGGAGTATCTCTCACCNCCCGATGCCCTCTCGGCTTTAGAGTCTGGAGCCGTGGANGCCTCACTACTGTGGGAACCCTACGCCTCTCTGGCGAAATACAGAAACCTGAGCATATCTCTATGGGACGCAAAGATCTACGGCAAAGACTACCCGTGCTGTCTTCAAGCTTTCTCTGACTCTTTTGTCAAGTCCAATCCAGATGCCGTAACAAAGTTCATAAGGGCGCTAATAAAGGCAGAGGTCTTCGCTTATTCTAACACGAATGAGTCCCTCCCCATGGTCAAGAAGTATCTGCCAGGCATTCCAATTGAAATAGTGTACGATTGCATCTTCTACATAGACCCAGAATTGGGCAGAGCNAGGAACCCCCTAAGTGCTTACATCAACTACGGGGACCTTCGTGACTTTTACTACCTATTAGTTCCTTCCTTGATCTCCCAAAACGATTATTCCCTTTTGCTCTCCAAAATAGACCTCACATACTACCAGAACGCCCTGANATCACTCAAACAGGAAAAATTTCCACTTCCAGGGAAGTATGCCGGGTGAACCCTCATGACAATCGCCACCACCTTCTACTACTTTCCTAACGATCTCTTCAGGCAGAGGGGTGTTTGGATAACTATTAAGGATCTTGAGTTGATCGCCCAAAAGTACGGCACGAAGATAACTGCTAGGGCAGACAAACTNGGCGCCGTAGGTCCAATTTCCTATTTTCTTCTCAAAGGACTCCAGATAGACATCCTCAAAATTACAGTAGAAGGCAATGACGAGGAGAGTATCAGGGCATCGATCCGGGAGATCTACTCGAAGTACGGTCCTTACGAGGTCTTCAGGGGAAAAGAGAGCGCCTTGGCGAGGAGCATCTTGTCTGAGCTTAAATAATTTGCACCCTATGTTCCAATAATTTTCGATTCACCGAAATCTTTATATTTTTCGGTCACCCGAAAATATCGGGTGCGATTTTGTCAAAGGGGGAGCACAAGAATCCTGACGATTACCTCGAACTCATCTACGTGATCTCAGAGGAGGGTCATAAAAGGACAGTTCGCACAAAGGATATCTCGGAACGCCTTGGCGTCTACCCCTCCACAGTGACAGAGATGATTCAGAAGCTCGCCGAGAGGGGGCTGGTCATATGGATGAGTTATGGGGGCGTGAGGCTCACAGAGGAGGGGAGGAAATATGCGAGGGCAATCCTCAAGAGGCACCGGATTCTGGAGTGCTTCTTCTTTCAGTACCTTGGGCTGGACCCGTCGAAAGTTCAAAGCGAAGTCTGTGGAATAGAACACCACCTGAGTGGCGAGATCCTTGAGCGACTTTACGAAAAACTCGGGAGACCAAAACTATGCCCCCATGGAAAGCCGATACCGACCACGGAGGGATGACCAGTTGTTGGAGGAGCTGCTGGAGGCTTTTTGTAAACTGAAATCAAAACTGGGCGTAGTCACAAGGGAGGACGTGAAAAAATCGGGCTTTCAGGAAGAGGACATAGACTCTGCGATCACCGGCGGCTTTATGCAGGAGGAGGGCGGGCAGTTAAAGATCACTGATAGGGGAGAGTCCCTCCTCTTGAACCACAGAGAGCGTTTTCTTCACGACTCAATCCTACACCACGGCGAGGAGAAGGCTCAGCTCGACTCCATTGACCACTGGATCTCCTGCCACAAGATTGACAGGTCCTGCATTGCTGACTTCTACAGCCGCCTCAAGGCGATACCCTACCACGTGGAGGAGCTCATACCCCTCATCGAGTTGCCGGAGGGCAGGGAAGCAGAAGTGGTCTTCTTGGTGGGCGGGAGAGGTCTAATATCGCGCCTTTGCAGCCTTGGCATAACCCCAGGTACCGTATTGAAGGTCTTGAGGAGAGCTCCCGTGGGGGGCCCCTTAGAGCTAGCGGTCAGGTCTACGAAGGTTGCCATCGGGAGAGGGGTTGCCTCGAAGGTATTGGTCAAGCCCCTGTGAGGGGGTAGAAATGGGGGACAAGGTTAAGAAAGTGGATATAATAGTGGCGCTAGTGGGCAACCCCAATGTCGGGAAAAGTTCCATATTCAACAGCCTGACAGGTCTAAACCAGTCGGTCGGCAACTGGCCTGGAAAGACTGTTGAAGTAGCCGAGGGGACGCTGGTATACAAGGGCGTGAAGATCAAAGTTGTGGACCTCCCGGGGACCTACTCCCTGACATCGTTCTCCGAGGAGGAGGTCGTAACTAGGGACTACGTCCTCTCTGGCGAGGCCGACGTGATAATAAATGTAATTGACGCAACTGCACTCGAGAGGAACCTGTTTCTCACCCTCCAGCTCCTCGAGATGAATGCGCCCCTCATTGTCGCTTTGAATATGATCGACGAGGCGACAAAGAAGGGTATTGAGGTTCGAGTTGATAAGCTCTCGCAGCTCTTAGGCGTTCCAGTGGTTCCGGTAGTTGCAACTTCAGGTCTCGGCCTCACAGAACTGATGGAGGCTGTCTTGGCTAGACCTGCCAAGAGCCGCAGACTCGCCTATGGCAAAGAGGTGGAGGCGTACATCTCTGAAGTCTCCAGCCAGATTCACAAGGGCGAGTCATCCTATCCCTTGGACTGGATATCGATTAAGGTTCTAGAAGGCGACCCCATAATCACGTCCAGGTTTGTAAAAGACAAGCAAATCTTTGAAAAGATCAACTCAATAATGAGGACCATGGAGGATCTCCACGGAGAGCCGCCCGCCGTCATCATCTCGTCCGAGAGGTATTCCCTCTCACACCGCATCGCTAAAGAGGTCACAGTATCCCATGCAAAGCCCGCAGTGACCTTAGAGGAACGGGTTGACGGGATCTTGTCGCACAAAGTTGTTGGTTACCTGATCCTTATGATGGTCCTATCTGGGGTCTTCCTCGTGATCTTCTCCATCGGCAGCTCCCTCTCCACTTACATAGACGAGCTGTTCGTATTTGTTATCGAGAGCCTACGCCCATACCTCCAAGCATTGGACCCAATGTTGTCCTCCATACTCTTGGACGGCATAATATTCGGCTTGGGCGCCGCGACGTCAATTGCTCTTCCTTATGTCGCACTGTTCTACCTCCTTCTATCAATATTGGAGGACACAGGCTACCTCCCAAGGGCCGCATTTCTGCTGGACTCACTCATGCATAAGATAGGGCTCCATGGCAAGGCATTCATCCCCATGCTCCTCGGATACGGGTGCAGCGTGCCTGCGTGCATCGGATGCAGAATAATGGAGACCAAAAGGGAGCGCCTCCTCCTTGGAGCACTAGTCGTACTGATTCCATGTTCCGCGAGGACTGTGATAATTCTTGGCGTGGCAGGATCTTATCTGGGTCCTTTTGTGGCTTTGTCGATATACGCATTCGATCTCCTCATAGTCTTCTCCATAGGCAGGCTGTTGTTCAAAGTCCTTCCCGAGGAACCCGTAGGCCTAATCATGGAGATGCCACCGCTCAGGGTGTTTCAGATCAGCACAGTTCTCAAGAAGACCTGGGTCAAGACCAAGGACTTTGTCTACATCGCTCTCCCTTTAATAGTCCTCGGGTCCTTTGTGGTCTCCTTGGCCTCATCCCTCAAATTGGTTGATTTGATAGTCAATGGGCTGTCACCAATTACCCTCGGGTTAATGGGCTTGCCCGTTGCCACAGGGATCGCGTTCATATTTGGTTTCCTCAGAAAGGAGTTGGCCCTAGTAATGCTGGCCACCTACGTTGGCACAACAGACTTCTCCACCTTCATGACGCCTGCCCAGATGGTGATCTTCACCCTCATGATGGTCCTTTACATACCATGTGTAGCGACCCTCTCGGCACTCATCAAAGAGTACGGAATAAAGAATGCGGCTGCAATAACCATGATGGACATAGCCCTGGCACTTTTCATTGGCAGTGCTGGAATCAGGATACTTACGGCTTTAGGGCTCTAATACCTTCTCTCAATTTCCTGTAGGTTTCCTGTAGGTGTTCTGGTATTACCTTGGTGTCGGACAGAACTGGCATGAAGTTTGTGTCCCCATTCCACCTGGGCACCACGTGCAAGTGAATGTGGTCGTACCCTGCCCCTGCCGCCCTGCCAACATTGAACCCTATATTGAACCCCTCCGGTGACATGGTTCTCTTCAGAACATTTATGCTGTCCCTTAGAAGCTCCAGTGTCTCTCTCCACTCCTCTTCGGTGAGCTCATCGATATCTTTGATGTGCCTGTATGGCGCTATCATCAAATGACCTGCGTTGTATGGGTACCTGTTCAAGATCCCGAAGACGCTTCTCCTCCTCTCAAAGATTAAATTCTTCTGATCATCATTCTCCTTGGACTTCTCACAAAATATGCAAGTGTCCTTCTTCTCCTCTATTATGAATGCCAGCCTCCATGGTGCCCAAAGATTCTTCAACTCCGTCCCCCTCAGCCGAGCATAAGCCTGTTCAAGTAAATCTTTAACTCCTCGTCAGTGGCAAGCTCCCTTATCTTCTCTATGGCCTCCTCTTTTGAGGAGAATTTCCGACTAGCAGCCCGCACCGCAGCAGCAAGTAAAGAGTTCTTCTCCATCCCGGCGAACTCTCCCCTCTTAACGGCGGTCCCCTCCAGAAATCCTCCTTGGTTGCCGAACCTCTTCAGTGTCATTAAATCAGAAGTTGCAAGGTAGCCTCTGCCATCGTACCTCTTGTCTTGGTACACACTAAACCTCAAACCAACCTCGGACATCAGCTTTGAACAGTCCAACAACGTGTTGCTGGGTAGGACTGAGCCGATACCGAGCCTTGGATAAGCCCTCACACCGCAAGTTGTATTCACGAAGGAGCATGAGATCCAGCCACCTGTAGACATTAAAACCCTTGATGCCTCGACCTTCACATCTATCCCACCCTCGAGAATGAATGAAAGAGAAGGCTCCCCTCCACGACGAGTCTCGAACTCCGGAGAGGCCTCTCTGAGTTCTCTGACGGCCTCTCTGCTGTAGAGCTGAGTGACGTAGCTACCCCGCACGCCCGTGGTCCCAGGTCTTGCATTGTAGAGAACATATGCAAGGTCTGCAAAGATTGTGTGAAGTACCAGATCCTTTCCATAGAACCTTATGCAATATTTCTTACCTCCAGAGTAAACCGACCCCCCGGACACAACCATGCCAAAGAAGAGCCTCTTTAAGTCTACCGTCGAAAAACCCCTCCTCACCAAATCCTTAACGTAGGGGCTTGCCAGTCCAGTCATCCCTGCTAGTATAAAGATATAGTTCACAGGGATCAGCGCCAGCAATGGGGGTTGAACGATCAACACTCCCTCCGGTCCGCATAATCCCTGTAATTCGCTGTAGTTTGCAATCTTAAACAGAGTGTAGAGGATATTTGCTGAGGCACCAACTACCAGCGCAGCACTAATGGCGTTAAGGCAATCACGGGAGCGCAAATGTTATCTCCGTTACTTAATCTCGTAAGGTACCTTTTGTGCTTTACTGTTGTAGACGCCCATGCTCCACTCGTCGTAGGGATACGCCGCGATTATCATGAGCTTTCCGTAAAAGTTGTTGAGATCTTCTGTGGACGGGGCATTGCTTCCGCTTGGGTGAGAATGTGCTATTCCAATGATGCTCAGGTCGAACGGTAACATGTGCGTGGGGAACCCCGAGAATCCAAGACCATATGTTGAGAAAGGAGGTATGAGAAATTCCGTAACCTCGGCAGAATTCCCTCTGACCTTCCCCCTGATCAACATTATGTTCTCCTTAGGATGCACGTCCTTGCAAATCTCAAGGAATAGAGAGAGCGCCTCTCTGAAAATGACAACCCTTTCGATCAGCTCTCTTCGCCTCCCACCCCTAGGAACACCTCTATCCCTTCTGGTCCTCTCTCAAAAGAAGCTGCCAAAAGGTAGACAATCGATGATACAATAATCGTCCACGCATTCATGGGAACCCCCAGTGGCGTCATTTTAGTGAAATACAATGAGATGGCCACCGCGAAACCTGAGATCAAGGTTAAGACGGCGGACGCCCTTCCTCCCCTCTTCCATAAAAACATTCCGATGACTATGGGCGCCTGCGGGAGTAGGAGCGAGGATGAGAGCACAGAGAGATCCACAATAAAGCCAGGTCTGGCAAGCGCAAAGGCTGTGCACGCAAGCGCCAAAACACCTAACGTGGCCCTCCCAACAAGGAGCTTCAGACGGGTTGACTCAGGCCTGTAGCTTTCGTAAATGTCCCTCGCCGCCATGGAGCTCAATGTCAGCAGAATCCCGTCTATAGTCGACACTGAGGCTGCCAGCACCGCCACGAGCCCAAGCACCCCAATCCACAAAGGCGCCATCCCTAGCAATGTGGGAGTGACGGAGTCCCTATAGGTGACCATCGGGAAAGAGCCTTCAATTGTGAGCCCCCTGAGCATAAGTCCTAAGAGAGTCACAAGTAATGTGAAGAGTAATCCGTAGGCTCCAAACCAGACGATCATAGACCTCAGAGTCTTATGATCTTTGGGTGAGAAAAGTCGCTGCACCACCTGTGGGTTCGTGATGGCGAAGAAGAACCAGGGGATAGTCATGTTGAGGAATGTGGAGAATGACCAGTACTGATTTGGCACATAGGATAAAGGTCCTAGTGAAGCAAAATCGAAACCCCTGGCCGAATACCCCCATGAGTAGACCCAAAATACCATCAAAAACCCAGTTAACAGCATTATCATTCCTTGAAACACATCTGTCCACCCAACACTCCACATCCCTGCTATCATTGACCATAGCAGCGCCACCGCAACCGCAATTACCACAGCTGTGACATAAGGTATGGTACCTCCGCTCGCGCCCTCCGCAGCCATGGCCACCCCTATGACTTGAGAGGATGCATATGGTATTAGGGAGACGAGTGCCAAGAGCGTCACCGACGCGCCCACCGCTCTGCTACCGTAGCGGGCACTCAAAACCTCAGCAGGCGAGACATACCCGTACCTTCTGTGGATCCTCCAATATCTGGGGGCTATAAAGTAGAGCAGTAGCAGCGTCCCCACAAAATAGATCAGCTCGAACCCCAGCGCCCCCACACCCGTGGTATACGCGAGCCCAACTAGCCCTATGAACATAAAGGCGCTGTAGGTCGTGGCGGCATAAGAGAGCGTCGCCAAGAGCGTACCGAACCTGCCACTTGCCGTGTAAAAGTCCTTGAAGTCCCTTTTCAGGAACTTTTTGGAGAAGAATGCTATCGCGCTTCCAACCCCAAGGTATATTATAACAGAGATGTAAACTGCTAGTTGCTCCATTCACCTACCTCCGCATGGAAATTGCCACAAATATCAGGTACACGATGGATAGCCCAGTCCAGAAAATGAACGTGAACGGTCCATCAACCCCACTGAGCACAAGGTATGGAATAAGGTACATCAAAATTACCACTATGAGCGAAAATAATAGGAAGGCCTTTTTTTCAATCATGGATAGGATAAACCGCCTATCTTTTTAATAAACCTTGTCAAATCCTTCCCACAAAAATGAATTGGGGCCTTCACCCAAAGGCCCTATCTCCGGCGTCTCCGAGACCTGGCAGTATGTAACCATGGTCATTTAATCCATCATCCACAGCCACGGTAAAGATCTCAATGTTTGGATATTTGTCTCTAATGCGCTGAATTCCCAGCGGCGCACATATCACCGTCGCAATTACGGCACGTTTGGGGTGGTTGTCCCTGATAACCTCATCCAAAACTGCGAGGAGTGTGCAGCCTGAAGCCAACATGGGGTCTGCCACTATCAAAGTATCGTTTGGNTATATCTTCGATATCTTTGAGTAATTCCGCTCTATCCTGAAATTGTAGTTTGGTGCGGCTATGCCCTCCTCTATCCTTTTCGCGCTTATTATGCTCTGNCTAGCAGCAGGGAAGATCTTCAACATCCCCTCGACAAACGGGACCGCTGCNCTCAGGACATTCACAATCATCACATGCTCGGCATCTGTGAGTTTTATCCCCTTAGCCTTCATTCCTGTTGGAGTCTCGACTTCAACCTCCTGGTAATCCATTGTCCTTGCTATCTCTAGCGCGATGAGGCGTCCGAGCTTTACGAGCCCCTTTCTGAAAGCTATTTGTCCGGTATTCTTGTCCCTCAGAGTTGTGAGAATCTCCTGGGCCAGAGGATGGTCAACAACTTTTACGTTAGGAAAGTTTTTCAAACGAACCCTTCTCAAAGTAAATTTTGAGGTACTATATTTATTTTTAGGTCCTTGCCCCATCAGTGATTTGTTCCTAAAAACGAGTTTGTGGTGGGAAAAACCTCTGGAAAAGAAACGGTGGTCCTAGACTGAAAAATCAGTGATGATGCCCTTCANGGNTACGCCTCACCTCACCTGAAATCTCATGGGCTCATCCTATGGTATTTTAGTTAGTTTGTCTGCCACAGCCTTTGCAAAGTCCATTGTGCCCGCGCTACCTCCCAAATCCCTCGTCACACTCTTTCCCTCCTCCAGAACAGCGTCTATCGCCGCCTCGAATCTGTTGCCGGCATCCACCTCCCCTAAGTATCTGAGCATCATTGCCGCCGAGAGCATTATAGCCGCGGGGTTTGCATCCCACTTACCAGCATGCTTCGGGGCAGTGCCGTGTATCGCCTCAAAGAATGCATATTTATCCCCAATATTTGCACTCGGTGCTATGCCAAGCCCTCCAACCACCCCTGCCGCCTCATCAGAAAGTATGTCTCCGAAGAGGTTGGTGGTTACGATCACATCAAGATCCTGTGGTTTCATTGCAATTCTCATTGCAGCCGCATCTACATGCATCTCCTCAAAAACGATGTCTGGATACTCCTTCGCGATCTCTGCGCAGACGTTCCTGAACAAGCCACATGTCTCCTTCAACACATTCGCCTTGTGGACCGCGGTGACCTTCCTTCTCTTCTCCCTCCTGGCAAGGTTGAATGCAAACCTAGCAATCCTCTCCGAGCCCCTCCTCGTTATCGTCCTTATGCCTATGGCAGAGTCTCCAAGGTTGTACTCAAGCCCGCGATACATCCCCTCGGTGTTTTCCCTGACAATTATGAGGTCGACCCCTTTATGGACAGATTGCACCCCTGGATGGTTTTTGAAAGGCCTCACGTTTGCATATAGATCGAGCATCTGCCTCAAGGTCACAGTGGCACTCTTGAAGGTTCCAGGTCCAGGNGGTGTCTGCGTCGGTCCTTTGAGGCATGCGTCTGAGGATTTAATCACACTGACGGTTTCCTCTGGCAGCTGGTTTCCATACTTCTGCCAAGCACCCAGACCTGCCTCAACCCTTATAAATTCAAAGTTTAAGCCAACATGGTTCAGTGCGTAGATCGCTGCTTCTGTTATCTCCGGTCCTATGCCATCGCCAGGGATTACTGCTATCCTATACTTCTTACCCAAATTTCAACCCCAAATCTCTAAAATTCCAAGGAGTATATGATTTTTGCGCACCTTTGATCGAGCTTATGGAGGCTATTTGATTTCAGGTGTCTGGTACAAGCNCGTCCTTGAGCGCAAAGCCTCCTCTAGGACTTCCTCCACCCTCCTGTTCAGATAACTCTTTACGAACTTTATCGTGCTCCTGATGGTGAGCTTTACTGCTGGGTTGTTTTTTCTGGAATAATCATTCGCAAGCTCTTCCATCCACCGAAGGTTGTGCCTCCATAGGACGCGGTAGAGTTCCAAGTGGTACCGCATGGCATCTTCAAGGAAGCGCATGGGCCTATTCGTGCCTCCCGTCGCAGGGACGTATAGGAGTGGCACAATAAAGCTTCGGTAGTTCTGCAGCGCCTCCACAAGATCTATGGTCTGCAAGACATCATTCTCAGTCTCGCCGGGCAAGTTTATTATTAACGTTGCCGCCGGTATCCAGTTGTATTCATCACATATGGAGAAGGCGCTCTCCACAACGCTCCTCCATTCCACAGGTTTGAAAGGGGCTGGCTTCCTACACATGTATCTCTCTATCATCGATGTGCTTCCCGTCTCTATGCCCGTCTGGAAGCCAAGCCATGCGTGCCTCTCAAGACCTAATATCTCCGAGATCTCTCTCACAGTAGAGGGGCTGGAGGCTATGGATGCAAGTTCAGCGTGGCTTATCCCGACGCTCTTTACGCCTGATACCGACCTCACTTTATTGAAGAGCTCTACGACTTTTCCATGATCTGGAACAAGTCCAAACGTCCCGTATCTAAGGACATCTTCCGCATGCAGGCAGACACTCGTCTGACCACATTCAATGTTTGTCTTCACATCTCTGATAATCGCATCTAGCGGTCTGTGGCGCAACCTCCTGAGCGTGGGGGTGCAGAATGCACACCCTCTTCCACAACCCCTCGAGATTTCAACGAGCCCGCCGACGGTCCCCCCAAGCAGCGGCGGGATGTCCTCTGCTCTTGGAGCTTCATGAATTCCTGCTGTTATCCTCACAGGGCTTTTCAGAGCCCCATTCAATATCGAGGCGATCACCTTTGGAAATATTAGCTCGCCCTCCCCTTCTACAACTACATCGATCCCCATCCGCTCCATCTCTTCATATCCAAGCTGCCACGCTCCGGGTCCTCCAACCACAACAGTAACCCCCAGTCGCCTTGCCTTCTGGATCTCCTGAGATCCCACGAGTCTCCTGAAGTAGTAGGCATTGAAGGGCTCTTCATGGACGATCCCGGAAGGGCCGCTTATTGTGGTTGAAGCCGGACCTTTACCAAGGGGATCGAAAGTTGAGATCCCTATGATCTTTGTCTCCTCGTTTAAGAATTTGTGGATCTTCTCCGGGACTGTGACAACAACCTCATCTCTCCTCAGCAGACCTGACATGACGAGGGCGGACTCGATCCTCCTCAAACCTTGGGGGGCAAGGATCGCCCTTCCATACTCGTCGAGCGGGACCTTGTTAAAGACCGCCCTGAAGATAAACTCCGTGAGAAATGAAGCCCTGGGAGCCGTTGATATGAACCCGTAAAAGAGCGAATTGCCGTAATTGCTCATGAGGGTTCGATCGCTTGTAAGGATTACTTTGCATTTGGGGGGATCCACAGCGACCTCACCCAAACTAGAAAATGATATGCAAAACTATAAATGTTTTGGAAAATAAAATATTTGGTATGAAAAAGAAAGACGCCCTGATCAGAGCCACTGCCAACGGGCTACTCCGTCCAATGGTAATGTGGATCCTGAGCAAGAAAGCACATTCAGGCTACTCCATAATGAAGGAGATTCGAAGAATAACTGGGATAAATTACCACGCGGGGATCATCTACCCTTTGCTCTACAGCTTGGAGGGTGAGGGGCTGATCACCGGGAGATGGAGGACCTCAGGCCGCAGGAACATAAAGGACTACTCATTGACTCCAGAGGGGATATCTGCCTTTAAAATGATTAGAAAGTTCCTCTCCTCCTCGCTGAGGGAGATGCACGATCTAGTAGAGTAGAGGCGAGCTCATTCCAGATCATCCGCGCTCTGCGATCCAGACCATCTCCTGTTTATATGAGGTGAGCGGGCGGTAATCAAATCCTCCGTATACCTCCCACTTCTTGAAGCCCGCCAGCCTCAGAAGGAGCTCGAATTCCCTCTTGTAGATGAGCGCGTACCTGTAGGTCCCCTTCCAGAAGACCTCCCCCTCCTTGTAAACGGTGGCGAGCGTCTCTATGATCTGATTTATTTCGTCAATAAAATACGACTTCTCTCTCAAACCGTACTCTCCCTTATCCGTGACTATAAGTTCCTCTGACTCCTTTCCAAAGCTCATCATCCTCTCTATGTCGGGATAAAAGAAGTTCAATATTAGGCGACCGCCCTTCTGGAGGTGCCTCCTAAAATTCTTCAGCGTCTTCAGCTGGTCTTCAGTAGTCAAATTGTACAGGAAGCTGCGGAATGGGACTATGATCAATGCAAACCTCTCTTTTAGCCTGAAGTCCCTCATGTCTCCTAGGCTTACCTTAGGCTCTAGCCCCAAGGTCTTTGCCTTTGCCCTGAGCTCGTCCAGCATGCACCTTGAGATATCGATTCCGTATGCATCAATTCCTTCTTTTAAAAGCTCTAAGTATATCCTGCCTGTCCCGCACCCGACCTCTAAGACTTTTCCAGCGGCTTTTTTTGCCTCCTTCTTGTAAAACTCTATGTCCTCCCTATAGCTGCCATATATGATATCGTACACTTTTGCCCATGCGTCATACTCACTATTAGTAATATTTATCCCCCAACTATATATCTAATTAAACATCTAATTAAACATAAACACTATATAAAAGGTTGTAGGGCGCTACCGTTTCTAGGAATGTATATNNTCATATACACTCCCATTCGGAGCGTTGGCGGCTTCTTCAGTCCATCCTCCTCTCCCGCGCTCAGGCAAAGCAGGAGTGTACAGGTATTCATCCCTCAAGAGCTGCCAAGAGGCGTCCGCACTCACGGCAAACGGTTGGCCGCACAAGCGCAGACCACGCAGGAGTATCGCCAATGAGGCGAGCCTGTTCCTGTCGTAGTATACGCCACATTTATCACATCTGCTCACCGCCCAGGCTGGGTGCTTCA
>QNVH01000029.1 GCA_004347955.1 Thermoproteota archaeon
GGGGTGGTTTGGAAAATTAAGAGTTGAAGAACATGGGACGCAGAGAGATCAAGAATATCAAGAAGAAAAGGACCGAAAGAATGAAAGAGAGAGAACAAAAAGGGAAGTGAGAATGGGTAAAAGGTTCGTAATTCTTGGAGCGGCGCTATTATTGGAGTCAATTTTGATTGCCCTTCTACTGATTGCATAAAACTCTAAATTGCATTGAATTGTAGCGACCTCTTCCCCACCTGCTGGACGGGGCTTCCACTTTTCCTTCTTCTTACTCCCTCTCAGCCTCTGATCGGGGAGCGTTTTGCAAAAGCTTTTCCCCTTTCTCAGGGTACTCCAAGTTCCTACCTCATCCGTAGGGCTTGCCCTCATTAGCAGCTCTCCCAGCCAGCCTGGGCAGAGGACAAGCCGTCAGGCCTCGCATTACATCATTGTCATATCATCTTGTTTCATTGGCCGCACAGAGGCGCCTTAGAGGCTGCCCCCCGCATCTGAATAAAGTTTCAGCAGGAAGAAGGATACAGTTTCTGGCTCATCCCCCTTTTAGGATGGTGCTTCGTGCCGATGAGAAAAGGTGGTATTATAAAGTCTTGAAGGTAAATCAGTGTCCCCTGTTTAATTTTATAAAACAACATTTATTCATGCATAAATAATTCATCAATAATTTATTAAAAGTAATTAATAAGAAAGAAAAAAAGTGTTTATTTGTGGTACCTATTTCTTTCGCATGCCCAGGACAGCGGCAACAATCAACGCAATTATTGCCAACGCTAGGCTTCCATAGGCGATGCTGGAGAGGGACGCTACTTGGGAGTTGAGGGAGGCTACTTGGGAGTTGAGGGANGCTACTTGGTTCTTGTATGTGGTCAACATATCATCTACGGATGCGACTGTCACCTTGACTGAGGCTGTTGTCTGCGGGTCAACTGCCTTTGTTAGTCCGGCATATGGGAATGTCGGGCCTGTTGCTGTTGAGGCGGCTGCAGTTTTGGCACCAACACCTGTGAGGGTTACCCTGAAGTAATAGGTTCCAGTGCTTGTTGGTACGTACATCAGCTGATAGTACCCACCGGTTGTTGTGATCGTCTGGGCTACTGGGGTAAAGGTCGCGTTGTCAGTGCTCATTTCGAGCAGTGCCACAATGCCTCCTTGTTCAACAGCAGCTACAGGGTCTATGATGAACTGCCCTGTGAATACTATTGGTTCGTTCACTAGATAGGATGCGCCAACTGTGACTTGCCCTGCCGCGGCACCAACCTTGTATCCTGCCATGGCTAGGTACTCCTTGGCTTTTTCG
Source organism: Thermoproteota archaeon (assembly GCA_004347955.1). Lineage (GTDB taxonomy): Archaea > Thermoproteota > Methanomethylicia > Methanomethylicales > Methanomethylicaceae > WYZ-LMO10. The sequence continues at coordinate 1,289 of QNVH01000029.1, forward strand.
GGGTTGTAGTCCCTAGGCACACAGGCTGTGTTGTAGTAGGGGCTGAGTGGATTGACATGCACAGAGGCTGGTTCTGCGAACCCACTAAGGAGGTTGTCTATGATGAGTTTCCTGGGTATGAGGTACTCGAATGCCAGCCTGACATACCTTGCCGCTTCGGCTGCCCTAGACGGGTCTTGTTTACCTAGTGGTGTTGCGGTGCCGGTTCCGAAGACGGGGTGTCTCATATTGTATCCGAGCTGCTGGATCCCTGAGCCCCTCAGGATGTAGTTTGTCGCGAAGTTCAGGTTCCCAGCCTGGTAGTCTCTTGCAAGCTGGTAGTTCTGGTCGAGTATGTGCACTTCGCCGTTCTTCAATGCGGCGATTGCGGCATCCTTCTCCACAATGTACCTGACGTAGAACTTCTTGACCTGGTACAGACCCTGGGACTCCAGATTGGCTTTGTTCCAGTAGTTATCGAATTTCTCCAGTGTGACTATCGCCCTCACTGGGTCATAGCTGACGAACTTGTACGGGCCGCACCCTATAGGTCCGGAGAAGGTCTGCCCATTGGCAACGTAAGTGCCGGTGCCCTTATTGAACGGGTGCTCCTTCCAATCCTCAAAGGGAACGCCCTCCAGCACGTGCTTTGGAAGGATGGCGACACCATCGCCCTCAGGGTGGAAGGTGGCGGCTGGCTTGCCCAAGCCTCCGAAGTCGGCTATCGTTACCCTGACTGTGTACTTGTCTACTGCCTCAATGGTCGCTTTCCTTGGATTGGTCACGTTGTCAGGGGCAGGATAGTACCCAACGCCGTTTTCCAAGTCTATGACAAGCCTCGTGGATGTTCCGTTGAGCCATTTGAAGGTCACGTCCTCACCTATGTACCCTGCTTCAAAGGCTGACTGCTGGGAGCCAGACTGCGGGTTGAGGTATGCCAAGAATGAGAAGACGACGTCATCGGCGGTGACTTCGATGCCATCATGGAAGTAGACGCCATGTCTTAGTTGGTAAGTGTAGGTCCTGCCGTCAGCAGAGACGATCGGGTGGTCCAATGCCAGCGCTGGTTGGAAGTTGTAGTTAGAGTCGAGGTAGTACAGTGAGTCGAAGACGGCACTGAAGACCTCAGTGTCGTACCACGAATTGGAGAGCGGCGGACAGAGATCCAAAAGTTCTCCAGTAGTGGCTAAAATTACCTCATTCCTTCCAGTCAGGAACTGGGGCGTCGGTCCTATGTTGTCAAAGATCCACTCGTAGCCGTGGAAGTTCAGGGCGCTATCTGCTGTGAATACAGCTTGTGAGAAGAAGATCTGGGATGCTGGAACGTCTTGGTATTGGACCATCTGCCAGTTCTTGAATGCCTGTATGCCTTCTGGCGTGTAACCCTTGGTCATGAACTCTTCGATGTATCTATCGCTCGTGGCGTTGGCCCAAAGGAAGTAATTTGAGTTGGGAGGGAAGTTCTTGCTGTAATATATCTGGAAAGTACCTGAGAATGGTGTAGAGGGGGCGCCAGGAGTCCATCCAATGAAGAGAGCGTCCCACCCACCCTCGTCCCAGGTTTTTCCTATTTTATCAGGTGGCGGCGTCAGTATTCTGTCATAGACGGAGCCCCACCCCAAGAAGACGACCCTTGCGTCTATTCCTACAGACTGGAATGAGTTTGCTATAATAAGACCCCACTGCCTTCTTAGTAGGTTGGCGCTTCCAGGTGCAACGAGAGTCATTTTGAAGAGGGGCTGGTCTGCGGAGAGCACCAAAGGTTGTACAAAGGCAAACATCGAAACGACCATCATTGCCGCTATCGCTATAGCAAAAATAGATTTGTTTTTCATTCAAAATCACCCATTTTAAGTGGCGTAATGAAATATTGATCTCAAAGTGTATTTAAGATCTGCCATTCTAACCGCTTTTAATATGCCCATGAAAAGGAAACGAAGGAAAGTAAATACTCGTCCTTTTCCATTCTCGAATCTCAGGTGACCCTCACGAAAGGATCAGACAAATTTATGCCAGTAATGACACGAGACAAAGTGGTCTACATCCACCTGTGAAAATGAGGGCTTTTCTTCCTTGCACTTCTGGTCGGCGTACTGGCAGCGCGGGTGGAACCTGCAGCCTGGGGGCGGGTTGATTGGGCTTGGGACCTCGCCTGGGAGGATAATGACGTTCATCTTCCTTTTGGGGTCCGGTATAGGCACCGCAGACATGAGGGCTCTTGTATAGGGGTGTACTGGGTTATCAAACAGTTTCGCCGTTGGGGCTTGTTCGACAATCTCTCCAAGATACATCACAATTACGCGTTGCGAGATCTGCCTAACTGAACTTAGATCGTGGGATATGTAAAGGTAAGACATTCCGAGTTTTTCTTGGAGTTCCATTATCAAGTTCAGTATCTGCGCCCTAATGGAAACGTCCAGTGAAGATACCGGTTCGTCGGCGATTATAAATCTTGGTTCAACCGCAAGCGCCCTTGCTATGCAGATCCTTTGCCTCTGACCTCCGCTAAACTCGTGTGGGTACCTCTCGGCATGATAGGGTTCAAGACCAACCATCTCCAGCAGTTTGTAGACGCGGTCCTTCCACTCGTTTGATGGAACATGCCTGTGTATCTTGAAGGGCTCACTTATTATGTCGTATACAGTCATCCTTGGATCAAGAGATGCGTAAGGATTTTGGAATACCATCTGCATGGATCTTCTGAGCTTAAGCTGCTCTTCCTTGGATCCTTTCGAGAACGTCTGGACGACATCCTTACCGTCGAATAAGATCTGCCCAGAGGACGGCTTCTCTAGGTAAAGAATTAGCTTGCCTGTAGTGGTCTTCCCGCAGCCGCTCTCACCAACCAGCCCTACAGTCTCCCTCTCGTTCACCGTGAAGGATATGCGATCTACGGCGTGCACGTTCCCGACGATCTTTTTTCTGAAGATGCCCCTGGAGTACACAGGGAAGTATTTCACAAGGTCCCGAACTTCGAGCAAAGGCGGCATATTACTATCTACCTCCTTGTAGTTCGCGCCATCGATGGCAGGAGATGAAGTGCGAGTTTCCAACATCCTCAAGCGGCGGCTTCCTCTCCTTGCAAACGTCTATGGCGTACTGGCAGCGCGGGTGGAACCTGCAGCCTGAGGGGGGATCAATGAGGTTTGGTATGTTTCCAGGGATCGATATCAGCTTCCTTGTCTCGTCAAGCCTCGGGACTGCCTTTAGTAACGCTTCGGTGTACGGGTGGGGTCTTTCAAAGATCTCCTCTATGCTGCCGCTCTCCATGACATTACCTGCGTAGAGAACCACTACATATTTGCACATCTCTGCCACTATGCCCATGTCGTGGGTGATCATTACAAGGGTCATTCCAAACTCTCTTTGGAGGTCCTTGAGGAGGGCGATTATCTGTGCCTGAATTGTCACGTCCAGGTTCGTTGTCGGCTCGTCGGCAAACAAAAGTTCTGGGTTCAGCAGTAGAGCCCTCGCTATGCAAATCCTCTGCTTCATTCCGCCGCTGAACTGGTGGGGGTACTGGTATATGGCGTGCTCAGGGTCTGGGAGCTTAACTATTCTAAGTGCTTTAACAACCCGATCCAACGCCTCGTCCTTCTTCAACTTCTCATGCTCTATCACAATGTCTGCGAGCTGTGACCCAATGGTGAAGAGCGGATTTAATGAGCTTGTAGGGTCTTGAAAGATTAGTGAGATCTTTTTTCCTCTGTACTTTCTCATCTCTTCCTCCTTTTTAAGGAGGAGATCCTCGCCGTTAAACAGGATCTTGCCACCTATTATTTTTCCTGGTCTTGGCACGATCCTCAGCACGGATTGTGCTGTGACCGATTTTCCGCTTCCGCTCTCCCCGACCAGTCCGACTGTGCAGCCCCTTTCCACTGATAGGGTCACATCGTCGACGGCCTTAACCACTCCTGCTTCGGTGAAGAAGTAAGTCTTAAGGTTCTCTATCTCAAGCAAGTTCATTTTAGACTACTCCCTCAGTCTTGGATTCAGCGCGTCTGAAAGACCATCGCCAACAAGGTTGAAGGCGAGGACTGTCAGGAAGACCGCCAGTCCTGGAAACACTTCAGCCCACCAGACCGTTGACAGGTCTTGCAGGCTTTCCTCCATAAGCCGGCCCCACGTTATGGTGTTAGGGTCTCCAAATCCCAAAAAGCTGACGGCGGCCTCGACCAGAACGGCAGAGGCCATGGTTAGCGTTGCCAACACGATAACTTGAGGCAGTATGTTGGGGAATACGTGGCGGAGCATGATCCACCTCGGGCTTGCTCCAAGGCTCTTCGCTGCCTGGATGAACTCGCACTCCTTCATCCTCAAAACCTCACCCCTTATAACACGGGCATATGATGCCCATCCAAATATTGAGACAATAACAACCACTATTGTCAGGCCGACTGGAATTTTGATGCCAAAAACATCCCAGAATGGTTCCGCCACCCCCAGTTGGTAGATCCTCGAGAACAAAAGTATGAAGAGGAGGGACGGGAACACCAGAAAGACCTCCGTAATCCTCATTAGGACATCGTCTACAAGGCGACCAAAGTAACCCGAGACTATGCCGACGGCAACAGAGAGTGCCATGCTGATCAGAGTGACGGTCACCGCGACGTATATGGTGTATATTGAACCGTGAATAACCTCGCTAAAGACGTCTGTTCCCATTACAGTTGTCCCGAATGGATGCTTCCACGACGGAGGCTGTGCAGACTCACCTTCGTAGAGTGGTTTGAATGCGTCAGGGTTAGGCCTTGCAGGGTATGGCGCAATGACATTGTGCAGCGCAGCGATGACCAAGAGGACGATTATCATACCAAGACCAACGAGACCTGATCGGTGTTTCTTAAATCTGCGCCAAGCAACCGCCCACTGGCTTGCGCTTCTACGTTTGGTTTCTTTCTCCGACTCCGATCTTATTCTAAGGTTCACTTTTGTGACCTCCCTAGTCAATCGTCACCCTTGGATCGACCCAAGCGTAGATCAAGTCGGTGACAAGGTTCGCGATTAAGATCATTATTGTGATGATCATTGTAATGCCCATTATGAGGGGGAAGTCCAACCTTAAAGACGCTGTTACGTATGCTCTGCCAAGTCCCGGCCAGCTGAATACAGTTTCAGTCACGGGTGCCCCTGCGAGCATTGCACCTATGGAGAGCCCCAACAGTGTCAGAAGGGGGTTATGGCATTTTTAAGGGCGTACTTGTAAAGGACCTTTCTCTCCGGGATGCCGCTTGCCCTCGCTGCCAAGATGTAATCCTGCCTAAGAACTTCTAGCATGCCGGCCCTAAGTAAGCGGACATTATAAGCCAAGTTTGCAAATGTGAGTACTGTGACTGGTAATACGAGATGAGCGAGTTCGTCCAAGAACTCATTTTTGATGCCAAAAACAGGCCATAGGTAAGGTGCGCCGTGCGCACCTGCGGACGGTAGCCAGCCAAGGTAGTAGGAGAATATCAAGATCAAAACAATGCCGAACCAGAAGACGGGCACCGAGATTCCAAATATGGCAACGCTGGAGACAGTGTAGTCTGCAGCCGAGCGCTGTTTTACTGCCGAGTAAACTCCTGCGGGGATGGAGATGAAGAAGGCGAGGAGGATAGATATCAACTGCAGCTTGGCGGTCTCCCAAACAAGGGAGGATATAATTTCGTTGACTGGCCTACCGCCATAAAGGGATCTTCCAAAGTCCCCGTGGATGAAATGATCGAGCCACCTCAGGTACTGAACAGGAATGGGGTCGTTCAGACCGTAGTACTCCCTGAGAAATTGTCTTTGAGCTTCAGTTATGCTGGGATTACCTGCCGTGGCTAGCTGGATGGGGTCCCCGGCAGCATACATAACAAGGAAGCTAACAAGAGAAATCCCAATGATCAAAGGCACCATATATATTGCCCGTCTTATGATGTACTTGGCTAGCCCCAAGCAATGACACCTTTTTTCTCAACTTATAGACTTTAGTATTTAAATTTTTGCAGAATTTTATCCAGATTTTATTTTTAATTTTTTGTATTTTCACTCCATCGTGGACGCAATTTTATTTAAAAAGACCATTCCAACACCAAAAGCATAGACTTTTTCACGAAAATTACAGCAGGGTATCTATGATTAATGTGGACGCGGAGGAGGGTGCGTACGCTGGTTATAATAAAGCAATTAAAAAATAAAATTAAAAAAATAAAATTAAAAAATATCGTCCTGAATCAGATTTTTCAGAGCCAATAGTGGTGACATTTGGAAGGAAAGAAAGTTAGTTCAATGGATAAGGATTTGGTGGAGTGGGAGGTTTGACTAGTCAGCATTCTTTTCTATCATAGACCTTTTCTATGAAAGCCCGTTGCGAACGCTGAAAACACAAAATAAGCCGACCTTTTGGCGGAACGCTTTGGACACTTTTTGATCAGTGCCTGGGAAAAAATGGGGATCACCCATTTTGATGGGTGAAGAAGATGATCAATCAGCCAAGGCTTCGTAGGCTCTGATAAGAGCCTGGGTCCCCTTATCGCCCAGCCCCTTTGCTTCCGCAATCCTGAATATCTGATGCGCCAGCCCCGTTGCAAGCAGTGGTGCCTTGAGCTCCTCTGCAAGCTGAAGCGCCAACCGAAGATCCTTCTGCTGGAGCCTCAGCTTGAAGCCTGGCTCCATGTCACCTGAAAGTATCTTTGGGGCAAGATTCGTGATTATGTTTGACGCGCCCAAACCCCCACTGACAACCTCGATCATCTTTGCAACATTCACGCCGGTTTTTTTGCAAAGGGCTATGCCCTCACACATGGAAACTATGTTCAACGCGCAGATCACTTGGTTGCAAAGCTTGACTATCTCCCCAGCACCGTTTCCGCCGACATGAACAATCACTCGCCCCATAGCCTTGAATATTGGCAGACACCTTTCGAAGATCTCTCTCTTACCACCCACCATTATTGAGAGTGTCCCTTCGATCGCTCCCTTCTGACCGCCACTTACCGGGGCGTCCAGCATATCAACGCCCTTGGCTGCGAGTGCTTCGGCGATCTCCATGGAAACTTTTGGAGAGATCGTGCTCATGTCTATTACAATCATGCCGGCACGTACGCCCTCAATCACACCGTTTTTTCCCAGTATCACTTCTTTCACATCTGGAGAGTCTGGAAGCATGGTGATGACGACGTCTGTTTTCTCCGCAACCTCGCGACCCGAGTACGCAGGCGTAGCGCCCAACGCAACAAGCTCATCGACTGGTCTTCTGCTTCTGTTGTGCACGACTAGGCTGTAACCGTTTTTTAGCAGATTTTTTGCCATTGGTAGACCCATTATTCCAAGACCGATAAATCCAACCTTCAGATTTTCATCCCCCATTTTCAAACCCATTTTAGTATGTATAAGATTTGCCCCTATTTGATGACAATCTGCCCTGTATCAAGTTCTCCTCCTAAATGGTACTTTCAAATTGTACAAATTATAGGTTTAATTATACCCTTCAACACCTAATATCTCAAGTGGTCGAATTGAAGGTGTGTAAGGAGTGCAAATGGTGGAAGCCTGACGCACTTTTGATATACATAGGCGAGTGTGAAAAGAAGCGGATATCGACGAGGGACTCAGAGGGCCCGTGCGAAGCTTTTGCCGAGAAGGTTGAGTCAGAGTTTATGTGGTGCAGTGATTGCAGAGAAACGTTTCACAGAAGTGAGAGAGAAAGGCACAAGAAGCATGTCACCCATGAGGGTGCCCGTGTGGACGAGGATGCCCACGAGTACATACTGGCGGGTGACTGAATGGACTTTAACATTATAATTGGAGGGCCACAAGGAGGCGGCGTCGAGACCGCAGGTATGCTCCTGATAAGAGCAGTGGCTAGCACAGGGCTTGAAGTCTTGGGCGTCAGGGAGTACCACTCAAACATAAAAGGAAAACATAGCTATTTCCATGTGAGGGTTGCCGACAGGGCTGTCAGCAGCATAAAGCTCCCTGCAGATATTCTTGGAGGACTCGATCCCGAGACCCTCGCGACGCATTTCTCAGAGGTGAGGGAGGGCGGAGTGGTGGTTTATGATGAGGCGATTGAGGGAAAACCTCTAACAAAGTCGCCGTCGATGGATCCAGCAAAAGTTAGCAGGTTGAGATCGACCCTAGCAGAAAGGAGGATAAATGACTCCATTGAAGGTCTTAGGAATTACTTAGAGAAAGGGGGTGTGAGAGTATATTCACTTCCATTTTCCAAGATGATATCAGATATCCTAAAGGGAACGAGTATTCCCATTGAGAGAACGATGAATACTGCCATAACATCGGCGATACTTTCCATAATGGGCTTTGAAAAGGGCATCGTCTATGGCGCCATCGATACTCTCTTCGCAGGGAAGGCAGGAGTACTGGAGGTCAACAGGAAGGTTGTGGACACAGTCTATGAAAAGCTCTCAGTTGAGAAGGTTCGAGTTGTTAAGAAAGATGAGAGGTTGGAGGCGGGGGGTAAGAGGGGAAGGAGGCTGTTACTTGCAGGGGCTGAGGCGGTGGCGGTAGGCAAGATAATTGGTGGACTAAGGTTTCAGACCTACTATCCCATAACCCCAGCAGCGGACGAGTCATTGGCGATAGAGGAGATCGCCAGGGTATTTGATGATGACGGGAGGGTAGTTGGGACACCCATAATTGNCCAGACCGAGGACGAGATATCAGCGATAGGGATGGCAATTGGCGGAGCTTTGACTGGAGCCAGGAGCGCAACCTCGACAAGCGGACCTGGTTTTTCGTTAATGGTCGAAGGGTTTGGATGGGCGGGGATTAACGAAGTTCCTGTGGTGGTAACATACTACCAAAGGGGGGGACCATCCACTGGTCTCCCAACGAGGCACAGCCAGTCAGACTTACTCTTCTCCATATTTGCAGGCCATGGAGAATTTTCTAGGATTGTTATAGCGTCGGGGGACCATCAAGAGGCCATGGAGGATGCCATCAAATGTTTCAATTATGCCGAGATCTTTCAAGTGCCTGTTATCCACCTCCTAGATAAGGGTCTTGCCAACTCNGTAACAGCTCTCCCGGTACCCCCTCTTGACACTGCGATTGACAGGGGGGAGGTTGTTGATGGTACGGAGGAGTACAAGAGATTCGAGTTTACGGAAAGCGGGATCTCACCAAGGGCATTCCTTGGTAGATCAATTCAGTGGTACACAGGGGACGAACACAACGAGCGCGGGAATATAAGTGAAGATCCATTGGTGAGAGAGGAGATGTACAGGAAGAGGTTGGAGAAGAGGGAAAGGATACTCAAAGGGATTCCAGACGAGGATAAGGCGAAGTTTTATGGTTCTGATGCGTATGAAGACCTTATCTTGACGTGGGGGACCACAAAGGGAGCTGCTTTTGATGCCCTGCAAGCGCTCAATGCTCTCGGAAGGAATGTTGCCCTGCTTCAGGTTAGGTTGATGGAGCCCTTCCCGGCTGACTATGTGTGTAAATTCATTGCCAAAGCTCGAAGGGTCGTTTCAATTGAGGCAAATTACAATGGGCAGCTTGCCTGGCTGATATCGCATTATTGCAGGAGGGAGGTAGATAATACAGTTTTGAAGTACAATGGAAGATCCATCTCGGAGGACGAGGTCATCAGCGCATACAGGCGAATAATAGAGGGGGAGAGGCGCATAGTCCTTACAGGAGGGGAGTGATGTGGCGGCTGAGTGGAGCTCTGAAGTGTGGCCTGATTGGTGCCCGGGGTGTGGAAATTTTGGCATACTCTCAGCATTGAAACTTGCACTCTCAGAATTGGGCGTTGATAGAAGGAGTTTTGTCATAGTCTCAGGCATAGGTTGCAGCGGGAAGATAGCGCACTTTGTTAGGACGAGCGGGGTTCATACCCTACATGGGAGGGCAATACCTTTTGCTAGTGGCATAAAGATAGCAAATCCAGAGCTAAAAGTGATAGTTCATGGGGGAGACGGCGACCTCCTCGGGATAGGGATGGGCCACTTCATAGCCCTAGGGAGGAGAAACATAGATGTTTTAGTCGTTATACACAACAACGGAGTCTATGGGCTCACGAAGGGACAAGCATCTCCAACCCTGGGTAAAGGTTTAAAGACGAAAAGCCTTGTTTCTCCGAACATCGCAGATCCCGTCAACCCTATCCTACTTGGGATGATGGCAGGCTACACGTTCCTTGCAAGGGGGTATGCGTACAATGTTGAACACCTAAAGTCCTTACTTAAGGCAGGACTGAATCATAAGGGTGCCGGGGTTATCGAGGTTATCCAACCATGCCCAACATGGAACAATGTGAACACCCCTGAGTGGGTCTCCAACAATACCNTATACTTGAAGGAATGGGATCCCCTAGTCAACAAAAAGGAGGACCTAGTTCAAAAAATGAGAGAGATCGTATCGCTCGAATATGGATACAAAAGACCACTTGGGGTAATCCTCGAGGACAACACCAAAGAGACTTACCAAGAACGTATAACAGGATTGAATGAGTACTACGGTGAGTCCCCGCCAGCCAAACAGAAGATCGAGTCAGAAGGGAAGCCCCTGCCAATAAACTTCGAGAGGACCTTTGGGAGGTATCTCATCTGAGGATTTGAGGGCTCCCAGGTTTCCATTATTGGGTGAGCTTGGGTCAGAAAACCCATCTGTCTATAATTTCGTAGTATCCTTTTCTCACACCAATAGCATCAAACTCGCAGACTTCATGGCACACATAGCATCTTATGCATTTTGACCTGTCAATTTGGGCTATCTCGTTTAGCTTTATAGCGCCTGCGGGGCACGCTGAGGAACAGTTACCACACCCGGTACACCTTTCGGGGATAATGTGAGGAGAGGCTGTGACCAGTGGCGTGAAGTAGCCTGCAAGAGAGGAGACCCTAGACACAAAAGTGGATGGTAGTTCAAATTTGACCTCTTCAAGAGGATCGCCCAGCAAATGTATTTCATCAAAAGATTTTGGTCCGAGCCCCCTCAGAGAGGCCTCACGAACATAGGGGACTTTAAGGGGGTCAATCCCTGCCATCTTGAACGAGACCATATCCAGTGCTAGGGCATCCTCGCTCGCCAGGATTTTGTTCACCCTCAAAGGGTTTCCACCGGTAGGACCGTTTCCTTCCATGCACACAATGGCGTCCATTACATTGAGGGAGACAAACGGGCGTATGACTGAGTACACGTCGACCATGGCTTTTGCCATCCTCTTTGGAGTGACGCCCACCCGGTGGAGAATGCCCTTCCCAGAGCCGGGGATGCAGCCAAATACAAGGTTTTTGATAGCCCCCGTCATCAAAGTTTGCATATGAGTTTTGAGTTTTGGGACGTTTATTATCCGGTGCTGGAATATGCATCTGGCTAGACCGATGGACTTTAAGATCACGCCATCCGTCTGAACCAACCTTGGGGGGTCACCCTCAAATTCCAAAAACTCGGCGCCACTATCCTCAATAGCCTTAAGCATGCCAGTGAGCGAGAATACCTCGCGAGCCTTGCCAGGGTGGGCGTTTCCTGGAGAGTCGCCAACATAAACCTTGCACCCAGAATCTCTTACGACCTCTACCAAAGCAGAAACGATTTGAGGATCGGTTGTTACACCTTCTTCAGATGTTTTTGAGTTTATCATGTTGGGTTTGATAAGAATAGATTCGTTGGAGGAACACTTCCAGTCGAGAAGTTTCAAAGCTCTCCGAACAGATTCTCTCACATTGCCCTTAAAATCTATGACCGCAACAGAGTATTTCTGCACAGAGAACCACCCTGGCGCAATTAACTAATCGATTTTCGCCTATGTTCTAGATTTATACGCTTATAGCTTTTGAGGGCATCACATCCGGTCAAATAATCCAAAATTATATTTACCCATTGGTCAGCTGCCCAAGGCTAAAGCCTGTTGGCTTCCAGAGTTTGCCCGGACCTTTCCATTCAGTCAAACCTGCTGGTTCTGAGGGCTCTTACTCTCACCTTTGCAGCCCCTCAATCGTGTGCCTCTCCTTAAGTCATGGACTATTACTCATGAATTGAGCCGCCTCACGGGCGCAGAACATCCGATTTGAGATGGAGTTATCATAAAAGACAATGTAAATTTTGCCCGTTCGTGCTGTAACTAAAGTTCTAGGTTTTCGGGGCACAATCTTTATAGACACTCAATAATGGATCATTTTTCCATAACCTTTATT
>QNVH01000003.1 GCA_004347955.1 Thermoproteota archaeon
GGGAGGCTTCTACTTTGATACCAATTCGGACGAAGAGATTGGCAAGTGGAAGCGCTGGAGAAGATTGAACATGTACGATGCTTTAATAAGCTTCGGATTAATAACTTACTTGACTACTCTCTTCTTCACAGTTCTAAGCATGAGGGCTGCGGAATTGAACCCAGCAGCATTGGCGGCGATTAAGGCAGGCAACACTTTGAAGGCTATACAGGCAATAGCGTCCGCATTTACCTTTATATCCCCGGTGCTCTACCCGCTCTGGTTTATTGTGATGTTCCTCGTTGGCTGGAAGATGAGCTTTGGAGTCTTTGACGCATTTGCCAGAGGGCAGGCAGACATGACGTTCAATTTATTCAAAGGGGCACAGAAGCTCGGCATGAGAAAGTGGTACTACATCTGGGTGGCAGTTGTTACAATTGTTGGCATCATAACTACTGTAGCAGGGTCAGCTAAGGGACCTGCATTCATGCTGGACCTGCTTGCATTCTTATCCCCACTGATTATGGGCAGCTATTGCTTGCTTATACTCTACGTCAACAATAAGATGGTTCCCAAGAGAATCAGGATGTCCTGGGTGTCAACAATTGTCTTAGCCGGCGGTGCTGCGTTCTACCTAGTCTCGCTCTTCTACTGCACATTCGTTGTTGGGGCCATACCTTCAGGATAAAATAAAAATAAACATACCTCTTCTTTTTTTGTGTGTTTCACCGATCGCGTTAAAAGGATAAATGTAGGGGTTGTCCGACGATGGAGCGTTACGGTGAGAGCGAGTTCGTCTATAACAAGTGTGTTAGGTGTGGAAGAAGGTTTTACTCAAGAGCGGAGGAGCCAAAGGAGCTATGCGCGGACTGTGAGAAGATCGTTGAGCTGGAGGCTCTCGAGAGAAAAAAGAAGAAATTGAAAGGGGTTTAGGCGCCCGTTCTTCTCGCTTCGATAGTCCTTTTGAGGGCTTCTCTGAAGGCTTTTTTGGCTAGGTTCTCGTCTGGAATGAAGCCCAGTTCATCCCTTATCCTCTTGTCATCCAGTATCCAGTTCCCCGTGAGAAATCCGGAGCCCTTCCAATCTTTTGGTTCAACCTCTGTGACTGTGGATCTTGATCCGGCTAAATCCACGATTGTCTGCAGAATCTCCTTCCAGCCTATGTTAAAGCTTGTGAGGTTGTACGTCTTTCCAAAGGCTCGCTCGGAGAGTGTTGCAACCTCGAAAGCCCTCAAAAGATCCTGGACGTAGAGGACGCTGCCTGAAGCCCCCTTAGGAACGTAAAGGGGCTCCCCCCTAAGAGCGCTGTCTATTATCTTCCGAAGGGTCCCGCTCGGCACCCTCTCGTCCCCGAAAGCCCACCAAAACCTGAAAATTGTGAATGGCAGACCTCTTTCCCTGTAGTAGATTGCCATCGCCTTCTCCACGGCGAGTTTTGTCAACGCATGTGTGGGTGCGCGCGATCTCTCAACCAAGAGGGGGTGATCTTCAGTTATTGGGGTTGTTATCGGCTCTCCATATATGACTGAACTGCTCGGGAAGATTATCTGCTTCACGCCTGCGTCACAGCAAGCCTCTATCACGTTTAAAAATCCAATTACGTCCACTTTGAACCCTTCCAAGGGCTTCTCGGCGAACGACCAGGCAGCGTAGTAGACGACATCACACCCCTTGACGGCACCCCTCACAATTTCGGGGTCTTCGACTCCCCCTTGCATGAACTGCATTCTTGGGTGGGTGTAGCCTTCAAGTTCGCCTTTTGATTTGTCTAGGACCACAACATCGTTCCCTTTTAGCAAGGAAGCCTTGGCGAGCCTGCTCCCTACGAACCCTCCCCCGCCAGTTATCAGAATCCTCATTGAGACACCCCGGTATTTTCTGTTGCGAGACAGATTTATACTTGTTTAAAAGTATCTTATAACGGTGTATTATGTGAAGATATGGCAGGGCATTGAGGTGGAGTACTGCGTACCCTACATAAAGGGAAGGGCGTACGTGAATGAGCTGCTGGACGCGCTGAGGAACTACAGGATTCCTCCAAACAAGGAGCCACCATTTCTCGCCAAGAGAGACGGGCAGTTCTCACAATTTTTAATAAACGGGGGAAGGGCGTACGGGGACATGAGCGTTACCCCAGGGGTTTACGACGTTCTTGAGATAACCACGCCCGAGTGTCCAAACCCATTCCTGGCGCTTGCCTATGAGAAGGCTACAGAGGTTTACGCGAGGATAGCCTCTGATGAGTTCGAGAGGCTCGGCGGCTTCAGGGTCCACTGCTACAAGATAAGCGCTACCAGATCTGAGCACGAATACACGACACGCGGGCTGCACGAGTCTTACCTGGTGGAGAGGAAGGCATTTGAATACGGTGTTGAAGAGCTCGTACCTTACCTTGTGGCTAGGCAGATCTTCACGGGGGTGGGGGGTTACTATTTCGGGAGGTTCATGATATCCCCCAGGCAGATGTTTGTGAAGAGCGTGTACGCCGAGAAGGTATTCGGGAATTGGCCACTCATAGGCGGCATAGACGAGCCCCACGCGGACGCCAAATTCAGAAGAGTACAGGTCACGAATGGCGAGGGGGCAAGGTCTGAGTGGACCACCTTCATCAGGCAGGCAATAACCTCTTATGTCATCAGGGGCATCGAGAGAGGTCTCATAAAAGGCGCCCCACGCCTGAAAGACCCTGTTGAGGCAACGAAGCTGATTGCGATATCCCCTGAGGGGGACTGGACTTTGGAGCTTGAGGACGGGCGGGAGATCAAAGCATTCGATCTACTCTCGCACTATCTTGATGGCATAGAGAGGCTCTTCTCGAATGAAGAGATTGACGATTGGGACAGATACGCCCTGAAGGAGTTCAAGTTTACACTCAAAAAACTCGAAGAGGGCGACTTCGAGGCGCTGAAGGACCGGGTGGAGTGGATAACCCGGCTGGAGGTTATAGAGAAGAATTTTGACAAGTACTTCGAGAGCGAGGATTTACTTGAGGATAGCAAGGTGACGGCAAATAACCAATACAGTGCAGTGAGTGATGCCACTTTCGAACGGATTCAGGAAGAGCTAAAATTAATCACTTTGTTGGATGACAGAGACCTTTCAAGGGCAGTATTATTCCCCCCTCCCGGCTCTAGGGGCTTCGCTAGGGTGAAGGTGGCAAGAGAATTGCAGCCTTGGCTGGACGATCTTGGTTGGGCAAATGTTCGCGTTGATGGTATGGTGCACCCAATGCTTGATCTGGACGGATGGGACGACGCCAAAATTTCAGATTTCATAAATAGGATAAAGCCTAAGGCGAAGTGACTTTGCGTGCCCCCCTAACACGTTTTCTCATTGCCCCAATTTTTAATTTTCATCATTATTTTACATAATCTCACCCTATTTTCATCGTTTTTATAGTTATTCCAATTTTCAAACGTGAACTACCCATCGCTATCGGACGGGGACTTCCCGCCGAGAGAGTTAAATTCGGTCCACTTATCTCAGTCACGGTGATTGTGAGCATAATCGCATTATGGCTGTTAAAACAACCGAAAAGTTTTCCAAAACTATTTTATATACAAGGGTAATAATAGTAATTAAGGGAGTTTTATGAAAATCCTTCGGGAGATGGCGCGGGGGATAGAATACGAGTTCAGCGTCAATAGGTATCCGCCAATACTTCCTGGCATTCAGCTCTCAGACCTTGTGGGGAGAACCATCAATTCCATAAGAGATCTGGGCTTTGTGTCTGGCGTGAACTGGAGCGTGGAGGATGAGATTGGCAATCTGACTTATGAGAGAGGACTAATGGATTCTTGGCTGTTTTATGAGGGACCTTACGAGGTGGCATTAAACGGGATGCGCATTTACGACGACGCTCAGCACTTGGAGCTCTCGACGCCAGTATTCAGGGACCCGCTAGACGCGGTAGTTTATGACAAGGTTGCGGAAAGGCTGGCTTTCCTGGGCATAAACCGCCTCAAAGAAACCCATGGAGAGGTATACTGCTACAAAAACAACACGAGTCTACTGAAGGGGGCGCTGGGCTACGAGTCAGTAGCCTGGGGGACTCACGTGAACTTCTGTGTCAAGAGGAGCGTTTTCAACTATGATAAATGGAGTTCCTTGGAGGAGATGTTAGTCCCCTTCATGGTCAGCAGGGTGCCCCTGATAGGGGGCGGAGGGGTTCTCCCCAAGAGGGAGGACTATACATTCGAGCCCCCTACGAGCTCCAGATTGAGGGGGGACAGGCTTGTATATGTCGTATCGCCAAGGGCCGTTTTCATAAAGCAGATATCCTCAATCGACACCACGGTTGAGAGAGGTTTCCTTAACCTCCGCGACGAACCACATGCAGATCCTGAAAAGTACTGGAGGCTCCATGACATCAACCACGAAGCGCTAAGGAGTGACTTCCAGATATTTTTGAGGGATGCCCTTGAAGTCTTTGTCCTAAGGGCTGCCGAGGAGGGTTTGCTTGCAAATCCCCCCAAGATAAGTGACCCGTTCGATGCCGTGAAGAAAGTCGCCTCTGAAACTAGGAGTATCGACCAGTCTATAGGCCTGAAAGGAGGCGGAAGTGGGAGGTTGTTATCAGACATCTTTGCATTTTACATCGGCGCCGCTGAGAGATTGATAGAGGACAAAGGCGACTCTGAAGACATGCGAGTCCTAAAGACCATTGAGGGCGTGGCGCAGAAATTGGGAGAGGGGAGGTTTGAAGATCTCGGTGGAAGTTTGGACTGGATCGCAAAGATGCTGCTCGTAGAAGAATATGGGGCAAGGGGGGATGAGATGACGACGATCTGCAACCAGTACAGTTTGTTGGACGATTCCACAGGGTTCTACACAGGCGACGAGTACAAGAGTGCTGACTCGTTATTCGATCCTGAGGCATCAGCCTCTTTCCTAGCAGCGGTATTTCCGCAGGCAGAAAAGATCAAAGAACATGTGAGAGGCGGACTATCGAACCCTCCAAGCGACACCAGGGATTATCTCAGGACGGAGATTGTGAAAAGGTTCCCTACGGAGATTACCAAAATGAACTGGTGGAAGATCTATTTCAAAGGGGGGCAGATACAACTCTCAGAACCGCTCAAATACGGGAAGGAGGAGGCAGATGATCTTTTAAGAGCGAAAAGTCTAAACGAACTATCTTTATTGTTGAAGAGGTGAGAGCGCATGAGCGAGGTAGTGTTGCCATCTTTTAAGAGAAAGGAAAGGGTGGATAAAAAACTGAAGAAGGAGCACTCGGAGGTCGTAGCCCCCCCTGGGGAATGAGCCTCCTTAATTTTTAAATTCGTGATTTGTATTAATAAACAGTTTATAAATACATTTATAGTATTGAAAACGTTAATTTTAAAAACTACATAAGCTAGGCCTGATTTTTATTATCATAAAATTCATAAGATGGTGATTTTAAAATCTAGTTGATAACCGGGTTAATTTTAACGAAACTATTTTTAATACCACAATAGAAAAGATCTATCGGGTATTCCAAATGCCTGAAAAAAGAGTATCTATTAAAATTGGAGACGTTGCAGGCAACACAGGTGTTTTCAACCCAGCTGACTTGTCTGCGCTAGGAGCAAAGGCTGGCGATGATGTGGAGCTCTACACGGCGACGAGAGCATGGACGGTGACTGCCAAGGTCGACGCCTCTGTTCCGTCAGGCNCTGTTTTGGTCGGAAAAGGAGTTGCCGCAAGGCTGGACGTGGAGGAGGGTGCTGAAGTTACCTGCTCGTGGACGCCCCCAGTGACTGAGGAAAAATATGAGCCACCACCATGAGGTGAAAAAAATGGTAGTTTTAGCAGTGGAGTTTGATGGGAGAGGGGTCACGCAGACTGCCCTTCTCAGGGCTGCGAGCGAGATCATATGCAGTGCAGCCGACAAAGAGGGCAACCCGGCTCTAGGATACGAGCGATACGACGACGCCCCCGACAGGGTCGGCATACCCATCAAGGGCTTTGCCGTTGTCTCGAAGCCGCAAATCTCAGAAAGAGCCTTCTGGGCCGATGCTGACGATGTCCGCGCGGAATTAGACCAGCTAGCACCACCAGTTTGCGACCTAACACACTTCAAGATATGTTTCGACGAGCTGGCCCCAGAGGCTATGCTCTACGAGCCAAGGGCTGTGGACGCGGTCCTAGTCCTTGACGACACCCTTGTGAAGGGTGGAGAGCCTTGGGCACACATTGGGCTACAGCCGATCCATGACAAGTTGAAGGATGGAGGAGCCATTGTAGTCAATAGCAAGAGGAGCCCAGACTATCTGCAGAAGTTTATCCAGCCAACAGACAAGAAATACAAGCTTGCCACGATTGACGCCGACTCCATGGATAGGATCATTGTGGTCCCGCTGATCGGCGCCATGTTGAAGGTCGCCCCAGGGATAGTTTCTTACAGGGCGGTGATAGCAGCCGTGAAGGAGAGGTACAAAGTAGAGGGTCCAAAGAAAGCGGCGGTTGTTAGAGAGGCATACAACAAGGTCCAGGTCAAGGAGGTATAAAAAATGACAAAGAAATTTGAAGAATTCCCAACTTGGAAGGAGATGCCCGTAGGGCTGGTTGTCTTCGCGCCCCCAGTCAACGGTCCAAACCCGCACTTCAAGACAAACACCTTCAGGACTCTGAGGCCTGTGACAGACCCGGCAAAATGCAATAAGGATGGGCTCTGCTGGTTGTACTGCCCTGACTCGTGCAGGAGTTCAGATGCAGAGACCCTCTTCGCTGTGAACCTTGACTACTGCAAGGGTTGTGGAGTCTGTGCAGAAGTATGCCCGACAAAAGCCATCAGTATGATAAATGAATTGGAGTTTAAGGAGTGATAAAAATGGTGAAATTGATAACAACTGGAACAACAGCAATAGCCACAGCGGTAAAGCATGCAGATGTCGACGTGATATCTGCATACCCCATCAGGCCATACACAGGAGTAATGAATGAGCTGGCAAGGATGATTGCAGACGGAGAGTTTGACGCTGAATACATCGTGGCAGATTCAGAGCACACCCAATTTGAGATCGCAAAGCATGCGGCAGCATGCGGCGCAAGAGTATTCACAGGTAGCGCAGGTATAGGATGGGCGTTCGCACATGAGCCACTGGTTGTCACGCCTGCAGACAGGGTGCCAGTGGTGGCGATGGTAGGAAACAGAGCCTTGGACGATCCAGGCAACTTTGGTGTTGAGCACACAGAGACNCTCATCACGAGAGATACCGGATGGATGATGTGCTGGCCAGAGAACCCCCAGGAGGCCTACGACCTAACACTCATGGGCTACAAGATCGCAGAGGATCCGAGCGTCCTCCTACCGTACGTTGTCTGCTGCGACGGAAACTTCATCACCCACGTGAGGTTCCCTGTGGACCTTCCAGATATGGAGGTAGCTAGAGAGTTCTTGCCACCTACGCCCCCACCGAGGGTAAACGTGCTACACCCCGACAAGCCACTCTCGATAGCCCCACATGTGGACTACTACTGGGGCACGGAGATCAGGAGGCAGATGGAAGAAGGCATGAGAAATGCCATAGAGGTCACCAAAAAGGTCCACGAGGAGTTTTACAAGGTCTTCGGAAGAGGAGGACCGCCATTCATAGAAGAGGTAGCCACCGAGGACGCGGATGTTGCCCTGATCGGGCTAGGCGGAATGGCAATGCCGGCGAGGGCAGCCATCGCCCAATTGAGAAGCGAAGGAAAGAAGGTCGGGTACGTGAAGCTCAGGAGATTCAGACCCTTTGCAACAGAGGTCATAAGGGAAGCCCTCAGGAAGTTCAAGGTAGTGGCAGTTTTGGACAACGACTTCTCGTTCGGTTCGGCCTACCATGGAGGCATTGTGTTCCAAGAGATCCGGTCTGCGCTTTATGATGTTCCTGAGAGGCCAAAGGTAGTCAACTACCTGATCGGTCTCGGAGGGAGGGAGATAACAGTGGACGCCATGAGAAGCATATACAAACAGGTGCTGGAGATAGCCGAGACTGGCGAGGTCAAAAAGTTAGTACAGTGGGTTGGAGTGAGGGAGTGAGAACATGAGTTGGGAGAAACTTGAAATAAGAACACTCAAGGACGTTCCAAAGGACGAATATTTCGTGGCAGGGCACAGGACTTGCCAAGGTTGTGGTCCGGCCCTAGCGTGCAAACTCATAGCAAAGGCCGCAGGTCCGAGGGCTGTTGTCATAACCGCGACCGGGTGCATGTACGTTGCAAATTGCAGCTACAACACCACGCCATGGGCGATACCGTGGATGCATGCCCAGCTAGGCGGAATCGGGTCGGCAGTGTGCGGCGCCGCGGCTGCTTACAAGGCAATGATGCGCAAAGGTAAGATAAAGAAAGAGGAGATCCATGTAGTAGGTCTTGCAGGAGACGGTGGGGCTGCAGACATAGGACTGTCAGGGATTTCAGGTGCGATGCTTTCTGGTGAAGACCACCTGATAATAACATACGACAACGAGTCCTATGCAAACACAGGCGTACAAGCCTCAAGCCTGACCCCGTGGGGTGCCTGGACGACATTCACCCCGCCTGGCAAAATGCTTAGGCTTGGCAACGTAAGGGTCAAGAAGGACCTGCCGAAGATGATCGCTGCAGGCCACCCGAACGTGCGCTACGTCGCGACCGCTAGCACGTCATTCCCGTTCGACCTCATGACAAAGGTGAGGAAGGGCTTGGCGGTAAAGGGACCAGCATTCCTCCAGATACACACACCATGCCCCAAGGGTTGGAAGTTCTCTCCAGAGCTCACCGTGAGGATCGGAAGGCTCGCCGTAGAGACCGGCATGTGGACACTCTATGAGATAGAGGACGGGCAATTCAAGCTGTCCTACAAACCACCGAAGAGAAAGCCAGTCTCAGAGTACCTGAAGCTCCAAGGCAGGTTCGCCCACCTGAGGGAGCCCGACATTCGATACATACAGGAGCAAGTGGATGCTGCCTGCAAGCAGCTGGGAATAGACTAAAATTCCCCCTTTTTATTTTTATTGCTTTATTATCATTATTATCATTATTATAATTACTTCTGTCATATTTTTTTATTGCCCCATCATTTCTAGATTAAAATCAGTTCAAATTTACATCATATGCATCATATGACTGATTTCAGGATTTCTAATTCTGGGATCTAGATTGCCGGATTCTTTCTAAAGAGCTCGAGCGCCTTTCTAACGGTAGGAGATGTCTCTACATCCCCTATTTCATCCAGCCAGAACCACCTAGCATCTGTGACGTCGGTGCCAGGTCTCAGCATTCCGCCGACGACTTCACCGAAGTAGTCTATTATGACGTAGTGGTACTTTATCTTAGAGTCGCTGTCTTTTATGATGACATTGAAGACCCCTGCAACTGCCCCGATGGAGACCTCAAGCCCCGTCTCTTCTCTGACCTCCCTTATTGCTGCCTCTTCCGCGGTCTCTCCCAGCTTTATAAGCCCCCCAGGGATCGACCACATCCCTTTGTTCGGCTCGTGCCCCCTCTTTACAAGTAAAATCTGACGATCTTTGACCAGTATCACACCAACTCCCACTAGGGGCCGCTCAGGGTACTCCCTCACTTGAAGCCACACCTTATCTGCCTATTAGGGTGAGGGCACGGGTATAAAAAATAGCCGATATGAGGGGCATCACTCATGCCTCAGCGCCACGACTGGGTCCATCTTTGAAGCCCTCCTGGCAGGGTAAAGACCTGCAAGCAGGCTGACCGCGATGGCAAAGAAGAAAACAAGAAGCGCCATCTCAGGTCTGATTACCGGAAGGTAGGAAAAGGAGCTAGCCCCACCAAACTGTGCCGACTGCGAGGAGAAGCCCCTAGCGACGAGTAATGGCATCAGATATGAAATCATCGAACCCACCGTTATTCCTAGGAGGCCACCAACGAGTCCGACAGCCCCTGCCTCAGAGAGGAATATGGCTAGTATGTTCCTGTCCTTAAATCCAAGAGCCTTCAAGACGCCGATCTCCCGCGTCCTCTCAATAACAGACACAAACATGATGTTCATTATGCCGAGGCCTGCGACGAACAGAGAGATCGCGGCGATAGAGCCCAAGAGCACCGTCAACATCCCCGTTATCGAAGTGACTATCTGAGTGATCTGCTTGACGGTCATTATGTTGAGGCTGTTTCCATAGATCGCCCTTATGTTTTCCACAACCCCATCGACGGCATCAGGGTCAACCGCCTTAACAAAGAGGGCAGAGTAGCTCGTCCTTCCCAAGAAATTCGATGCGCCCTTCAAAGACATGAAAATACTGTCATCAACAGAGACGAGCGCTGTCATCCCGTACGGTTCCAAAGAGCCCACCACGCTGGTAACCATTCTTGTTGACCTTGAGATAGGCTCTATGGTTGCTGTCTGACCAACATTTACAAAGGGGGAGGTCAGGTCCTGTGGCTGATGAACGTTAGCCCCAACCACAATCTCCGAATAGCTGAGGGGCTGGTACAGCCGACCCTCTTCCAACTCGTACCCTGAGATGAGTATCCCGAATTGAGACGGATCTATCCCGACAAGTTGAACGGTTCGTGAGGACTGTGTTCCGTATATCCTCACGCTCGAGGTCACAACCGGTATCACTAGCTCCACATTCGGTATCTGCAGAATTCTATTTACATCCTTCTCAGTCAGTATCACCGTACCAGCTGCCGGTCTCAGGCTTATTGTGCTCGGACCCAGCTTGTTCATCTGGTCCAGTATGCTGGATTGGATACCCTCAGTCTGCGAGACCAAGGCGATCACCGCTGCGGTCCCCACCATTATCCCAAGTATGGTGAGGGCAGCCCTAAGCTTCCTCTCACGTATCCCTCTTACTCCCCACTTCAATATGTCGGTCGGTCGCATATTCAAGACCTGCGCTTCCTGAAGTATACGAACGCTGCTGCGATTGCCACAACAACCAACACAACCGCTATGTATGTGGGGCTAAAAACACCCGCGGAGGTGATCCCGGATGGAGCGCTGGTCGAAGTTGCATTGGTGGTGGCAACTACGATGTTCAAGGGAACGTTGAGCATGCCCTTAAGTTTCTGACCAAGGTTGTCTCTGTATGTGTACTCCAAATTTAGCACGTACTTGCCAGTTGTAATATTCGTGGCAGAGTACGTGAGCGTGAAAGACGATGGTACGTTGACCGCCAGGTCTCCCAGAAAGACCTTATCGTAGCCCGCCGGCTGGAGGCCCTGGTTGGCGCTGGGAGAGACCAAGACGCTCTGCGCGGTAGTTGTCCCGAGGTTGATGAGGCTGACTGTTATTGAGAAGGGCTTTCCAAGCGTGATCTGAGACGGGAATGTCGAGGTGTCAAGAACCACAAGGTCGACAACACCCCTCACTATCATGCCCAAGTAGTTGACCTGCTGCCTGCTCCTCAAATTTGTATCCGTGTAAGACGTCGATACGGTGAAGGTTGTGAGCGTCCCCGAGGCTGTGGGGGAGACAAAGATCTTTAAGGGTATCACGACGCTCTCCCCCGGGCGCAATTCCCCCAGATACCAAATCCCATCGCTTTCCAGCAGTGCCATGGATGTGGTCAAACTCTGTGAGCCTGGAATTGAGAGGGAAACAGCCAAGGAGCTCGCAGCCCCATCGCCTTCATTCTTAATCGTCAGGTTTAGCTCATTTACCTCCCCTGACCTGAGCTCGTTTTTATTTACGCTCACATCAATTACCGCCAGCGGTGAATAAACAGCAGGGACGTTGAGTGATATGTACCGTGTCTCCTGCCTGCTCCTAGACAAAGAATCATAGTAGCTCATCGTGAGTGATGACTGATAAGCGACGCCCGATGCCGATGGACTGACATAAACGTCAGCCTCCAAAGTGACAGCCCCCCCTGAGGCGATCTTGTCTATCAGCCAGCGGCCGTCAGACCCCTGCAGGACTAATGGCAATCCCGCGGCGGTGGAAGGCGGCATATTCAACACGACTTGGACGTATGAGGCGTCGCTGTCTCCCTTGTTGTAGAGCTGGATGCGGAGCTTATTCACTTCCCCTGCCTTTAGGTCCTGCGGGGTGACGCCTACCTCGAAATTAACTGATGGTGACGTGCTGAAAGGAACAACCACCGTTAGGTATCTAGTCTCGGACTTTGATCGGATATAGTCTGAGTATGAGAGTGTTACGGGCAACTGGTATGTCTGACCGGCGGAAGAAGCCNAGGCGTAGAGCGTTATGGGTATTGTAGCCTCCTCTCCGGGTCCTATCGATTCGAGATTCCACCTGCCGTCGCTCCCTATCAATGATAGTGGAGATGCGCCGGAGGCTGCACCAGGCATCGTGATAGCAACTGAAACTTGTTTGGCTTCAGCATCGCCGACGTTTTTGATCTTCAGTANAAGGTCATTGTTCTTTCCAAAAATAACTTCGTATGGGTTTATGGAGGCGGAAAGAACAGCCCCCTGGACTTCCANGGGCGGGACATAGACGCCTATAACCCTGGTCTCCGTTCTAGATCCATAGTACTGATAGCTCAGAGTCACTGTAAGTTGATATGCGCTCCCTGCCGCACTCGGGCTAACATATATGGTCACAGGGATGGACTGTGATTCCGAGGATGCCAGGCTGTCNATGTACCAACGCCCGTCGCTTCCATTAAGGATCATGAGCGCCCCGCCAGTGGCAGAAGCTGGAAGGGAGAGGCTCACCCATATCTGTAATGCCGTTGTATCTCCAACGTTCTTCACCGTCAGATATAACTGGTTGTTGGTGCCCGCCGTGAGTGTCGCTCTATCTATACTGACGTTGAGGTTAGGGGGAGCCGAAATGACAGTCTGAACATTACCCAGGGAAAGAGCCACCAACAAGGCAAGCAAAATTGATAGAACCATCTTTGAATAAAATCTTTTTTCATTGCTACCTGACATTCTGTTCTACCTCCTTTTCAACNAAACCATCTTTCATCCAATAGACTTTGTGACAATACTTTATGAGGTTGAGGTTATGAGTGACCATTATGATAGTCACGCCTCTCTTATTTAAATTGTGTAAAATCTCTACAACTTCATCAGCGGACTTGGAATCCAGGTTGCCCGTGGGCTCGTCTGCCAAGATTATCTGCGGATCGTTTGCAAGCGCCCTTGCTATGGCAACTTTTTGCTGCTGACCNCCGCTCAACTCATTTGGCCTGTTCCTCTCAAATCCCTTCAGACCAACCAAGGCAAGCAACTCCTCAGCCCGNGCCCTCCTCTCCTTGGGGGTCAGTCCAGAAGCTATCATTGGCACTTCCACGTTGTCTAGAGCGCTCATGTAAGGAATGAGGTTGAAGGTTTGAAACACGAATCCCAACTTCTTGTTGCGGAGATCGGCGAGTTCGTCACTCCTCAAGGCAGAGATCTCGACGCCGTCTATGATAACTTTGCCCCTTGTTGGTCTGTCCAGAGCACCAAAGAGGTTCAGAAGTGTGGACTTACCGCTTCCTGATGGTCCAACGACTGCCACGAACTCCCCCCTCCTTACCCTCATGTTGACGCCCCTAAGGGCAGGGTACTCAATCTTGCCCAGGCGGTATATCTTCCAAAGGTCTATGGCGAC
Organism: Thermoproteota archaeon; assembly: GCA_004347955.1. GTDB lineage: Archaea > Thermoproteota > Methanomethylicia > Methanomethylicales > Methanomethylicaceae > WYZ-LMO10. The sequence goes on from QNVH01000003.1 coordinate 13,478, forward strand.
TATTACCCATTCAGAAGTTCCCTGTTTATCTTCAAAAGACTGGCTCTGAATCGTGCGCAAAGTTGGTCCATCCTGTGAAAGATATTTATGTTGATATTCTTCGATACGTATAAAGGTTTAGCTTGTATGATCCGATGGGTTAGCGCCTTTGCACATTATATGAAGCGCGGACTGTGCTGGGTTAAACCCCTCCAGCAGCCAAAGACAAAGAAAATGACCAAAACATTCAAGGGCAAGGTCCCACACCTGCCAACACTCTTAAATAACTTTCCGGCGCAAGTCCATTAAATACCCGAGTTCATTATATTAAGGGGAATGGCAAGATAATGGGTTTAATCACTCTTGGTAAAGATGATGAGGATTGACTGTGCTTGAGACGCTGCTGGCATATGGGTACTTTGGGACGTTCGTTATATCTTTACTTGGCAATGTTGTGCCCTTCCTCCCGGTCCCTTACCTTATACCGATCTTTCTACTCTCACAGGTGCTCGAGCCGTTCTTCGTTGGAATTTCGGTAGGTATCGGCGCCAGTCTCGGAAAGTGCGTCTCTTACCTCATAGGCAGGGGAGGGCGGGCGGTTCTCAATGAGAAAAAGAAGAAGGAACTTGAATGCTTCGGCAACCTCTTGGGGAAGTATGGCGTGATAGCGGTTTACCTATTTTCATCTTTGCCCCTCCCGGACGACATAATTGTGATGCCGTTCGGGATCATAAAGTACAACTTCAAAAGGTTCTTCGTGGCTTTGCTACTGGGAAAACTGACTTTGGGCATGATCGTCGCGTACGCGGCAAAGTACTCCTTCGAATACGCGAAGATCTTTATCGGCAGGGGAGACTCGTTAATCACCATAGGTGTTTCTGTGGCATTTATGCTACTCATGACGTGGGTCATTTACAAGATAGATTGGATCGAGGCTACCGAATACGTCGAAAAGAACGGTGTTTTAGCATACATAAAGTTCATGATAAGCAAAAGGTCAAAGTCAAGGACCAACGGCTGAAGGCTTGGGCTTCCCTGCGAGAGTTGGCGGAAGGTTAAGTTTTAAAACAAAAAGATACAGAAGCTATTCGGCGAGGGCGCTTGAAGGTCACACTCCTGTCTTTTACCCCAGATCCGGAGAGGGTTGTCGCTGCATCCGCGAGACAGTGCTATTCAAAATTCAGTGCCACAAAAGCTCTGAGAGAGCTTACCGATGCCGACATCCAGAGGCTTCTCAAAAAGGTTATAGAGAGCGGTCATCTCTCTGTATTGGAGCATGCTAGCTTCACCTTCGCCATAGAGGGCATATCGCGGGCATGCAGTCACCAGTTAGTGAGGCACAGGATAGCGTCTTATTCTCAACAAAGCCAGAGGTATGTGAAGTTGGAAGAGATAGATTTCATCGTGCCAGAGCTTATAGCCAGGGATGATAATTTGAAAAAGGAATTCCACGAGGCCTTAGAGGTCTGCAGGCGTTGCTACAGGAGGCTTCTCGAAGAAGGGGTGCCAGCGGAAGACGCGAGGTATGTGCTGCCGCAGGCGACGCCCACCAAGATTGTTGTCACCATGAATGCTAGATCCCTCATGAATTTCTTTGAGTTGAGGTGCTGCCTCTCCGCCCAATGGGAGATAAGAAGGTTGGCTGAGGAGATGCTGTCGCTAGTCAAACAGGTAGCACCGCACATATTCGAAAATGCAGGGCCGTTCTGTGTAACAAGAAAAGTTTGTCCGGAGAAGAAGTANGATTGCCCCAAATGGGTGGAACTTTATAAAAAGTGAGGCGCCAACTCTTCAGGCTAAGAGCGCCTTGACCGCCTCCAGAGAGTCCTCCTTGACTATTATTTCCAGCATATAATCAGGCTGTATCTTGAGTGAGGCGTCAACAGGTATAAACCGATCGTTTTTATCTTTCACGCGAACTATCATCCACTCGTTCCTCAGCGGGAGCTCGCCTATTTGCATGCCGATGACAGGGGCATTTTTGCCCACCCTTACCCTCACCCTCCTGACGCCAAGGCTCTGTAAAGCATGGGGCGTTTTTTCTTCAGGTGAAAAAGCTCCACTCTCTTTGGTTATTTGCAAGATCTTTTCAGCTGCGACCTCTTCTGGGCATATTGTATGGTTTATGCCAAGCTTACTTGCGATCTTTGAGAGGCGCGGGTCGCTCACCCTAGCAATGACCTTCTGGATTCCAAGATCCTTTGCCAGCAAACAACCAAGTATGTTCTTTTCATCGCTGCCGGTGACGGATATGAAGATTTCATATTCATTGATATTGATGTTGCTGAGGTCATCGATGTCAGTTATATCTCCTNTGAACACAAGGACGTCGTATTCGTTGGAGACCTCTTTGCATTTCTCCCCATCTATGTCTATTACTGCCACGTCGTTGCCGTTCTCCTTCAGTTCCCTAATCAGGATCTTGCCAGTCCTTCCGACTCCTGCAATTATTACCTTCATAGAATTACCTTCGTTTGGGGGGCTCAAGCATTCAATACTTAAATATATACGATCGAGGTAAGAAAAGCCCAAGATTAAAAATTTTACTTCCGGTCGAGTGGTACATCATGAGTTATGACTCCCATGAGATCATAGGGGGTTTTGCAGGACTTCTCCTCGTGACAGGAGTTATGATATTGCTCCCAACAATACCGGCGCTCGTTTATGCGGAGTATAACACTCTGCCATTCTTCCTCGTGCCAGGAGTGCTGGCTGCAGGTTTTGGAATCGTCCTTATGTCCAAGTACCCTCTGGCTGATGAGTTGCCAATAAAAACCACAATTATTATCGCCTGCGCGGGCTGGCTCCTTGTATCAGTGATAGGAATGATCCCTTACTTCTCGATACATATGGGCGCTTTGGATGCCTTTTTTGAGTCCATATCTGGTTTTACAACAACAGGAATGTCGCTTATCGAGAATCTCGAGATCCTCCCCAGATCGATTTTGTTCTGGCGCAGCCTCACACAGTGGGTTGGCGGAGTTGGGATAATCTTGCTATTCACAATATTGTTGAAGGGGGGCATGAGTACCTGGCGGCTTTACACCCTTGAGGGTAGGGAAAAATTCACCCCCAGCGTGAAGGCGAGTGTAAAGAATATCCTTCTGATATACAGCCTATTGACGACCACATGCGCACTGACCCTATACATTTGCGGTCTCGGTGCCTTTGACGCCATAAACCACGCGATGACCACTCTTGCGACCGGCGGTTTTTCAACAAAGAGCGCCAGCGTAGCGGAATTCGGCGTTAATATAAAACTGACAATTTCGTTTTTTATGGTACTCGGAGCAACCAGTTTTGTATTATTCTACAATTTGGGGAAGCTAGACGTCAGAAAGATCTTAGAAGATGCCGAGTTTAAAACGATGATTTTTTTGTTAATACTCGGGGGTCTACTCGTATCCGGCTTCTTGATACTGAACGGCATGGGAGTCCTCGAAGGGATTACAGAGGGGTTCTTCAATGTGGTCTCGATCTTGACTACTACAGGCTATACGAGCGCCAACCTAGACGGTTGGCCTGCTATAACCAAGGCGGTCCTACTATTTCTAATGTTTGTGGGCGGGAGCGCAGGATCGACAGCCGGCGGAATCAAGGTATGGAGGTTTGTCGTGCTTTTCCGGATCGTCAGGAGGGAAATAGAAAAGCTGGTGCTCCCCCCTTCCGCCATAATACCTGTAAAGATAGGCGGGAGAATTCTGGACGACGAGTACATCATAAAGATATCGGCTTTCATGTTTTCCTATGTCTTATTCGCCTTCGTTGCCTTCGTTTTGCTGAGTTTTTCTGTTCCAGATCTCTTTGGCGCCCTCTCCTTAGTAGTTTCTGCCTTAAGTAACGTTGGCCCAGCATTCTATCCCGTAACTCAATTGGACTTTTTTTCAAAAATCGTCTTAGTAGTCGCGATGTGGGCTGGAAGGCTTGAACTCCTGCCAGTGATAGCTTTCATCGGGAAGGAGGTCCCGTCCATAGCAAGGGAATACTATTTGAAAAGATCTGAATCAAAAAAGAAAGACAGGTCTGAGACGAGCCACTCTGCAAACAAACTTGGGATTTTAGCTTTCGGTGAAGAATTTGCACCTGACCCATCCTCTGCTGGTTTGGAGACGCACTCTTGAAGCCATCAGCCCATGGCGATCATAGTCAATGCGTTAATCTAGCATGTCCTGCCCCATCCAATGCCAGGCAGCTCGCTGGAACGTCTACGAAGAGTTCCAGGCCCTTAAGCCATTTAAAAATTGACCTTCATTCTGCCCCTGAACTGAAGGGCAGTGCGCTCTGGGCAGCCATTCTATAGGCAAAAGTCTTGCAGGAATAAGCAATTGATAGAACTAGGTTTGAGATCTCAGCAATTTTAGCCGCTCTTCGCGTCTTTTCTGTCCCTCCAAGAACCTTCGCTTCTCCTCCTCTGTCTCAGGTATCAATCTCGGAACACGCTTTGGCCTACCGTTTTCGTCTAATGCGACCATTGTGCAGTAGGCAGATGCTGCATGAACAACCTCTCCTGTCCGCGGGTTCTCGGCCTCGACCCTGACGCCAACCTCCATAGAAGAGTTACCTACATAATTTATTGAGGCTTTCAGTATAAGGAGGTCGCCAACACGAACCGGTCTGTGAAAATCCATTCTATCCATTGAGGCTATGACTACGTTAGATCTGGCATGGCGCTGGGCGACGGCTGCCGCTATCTCGTCTATATACCTCACGATCGCCCCGCCGAAGACGTTTCCAGCAGGGTTTGCGTCAGAAGGAAACATCCACCGGACGGATGTTAGTGCAGATTCGCTAACCTTCTTTGCCTGTTCCATGAAAATGCACCAAAAAAATGCTGGTCTCAAGCCCAAATATATCTTTTGATTGCCGGCGGGGCTACACGCATTTATTTGGGGCTGACATTCAAATTGGAAAAGGTGGCAGCTTGCAAATCTCGCGCCAATTCTCATCCAATTTTACCTGCCCTATCTGAATGGCGCCCACCTCCTTATCAACGGGCGTGATAACTCCAACTTGTCTTTTCACGTAGTCAATGTGAGAAAGAGCCCCCAGTCCTAAAAAATTGCCCCGCAGGTCAAGAAGCCCGACCAAAATCCCCTTTTCAAACCCTCTCTTAATTAACACGATTTCCTCAATCGATGTGATCTCCCTAAGTTTATCGATCTTGACTTGATCTGGCTCCTCGCAGCCCACCAAGAATAAGAAAACATCGCCCAATTCGCCATACATCAGACTCAAGCCGACTTTCTTCTGCAACTCCTCCAGCAACGGGAGTGGCAAAGGTTTTCCATATGTGTAGTAGGAATACATTAGGGCAACACTTTCAAGATCAAAAACCCTTTCCTTGCTCTCTGCAAAGTATTTCCGGTAAGCAGCCTCTCGCTTCTCTTTTCGCTCCTCCCTGCTCCTCAGCCTTGAGGCGGGCGATGTGGATATCCTCAAAATTTCTGTGCCTGACATTGACCCCCATGCCTTGACTAAGTTTTCCGCCTCCGAGGACCTTTGAATTACGACTAAGTATTCAGGGGAGATAGACTGGATCAAAGAAGTTTTGAATTCCCTTGCCCGCCTGCCGTATATCCATCCACAGGTGTTTATTGTTAAAAGTTCAGCACCGTTTGAAAGAGCCATGTCAACCAATCTCCTAGCCCCAACTACGACACGGGTGGGAGCATCGGATGGTGACGTGGAGCCAACAAAAAAGGCAGTTTTCAACTGTATTTTGTCCATGGAGGTTACCCCCTCATTCAAGAGCCCATACCCTATGGTTGTGGGCAGCGATATCTCCCCCTGACCTGGATCGGCGTCTATCACGGCCGCTCTCACGCCCCGATCAAAGGCCATGTTAGAGAGGTAGACTGCAAAAGTTGTCTTTCCGCTGTCAACATCACCAATAATGAGTGCCTTTGTGGGGCGTGGGCTGTCAAGTATAGCGTCCGCGGCAGACCTCCAATTCTTTGGGATAACTTCATCAAANTGGTCGATCCTGGCATCTGGTCCAAGTTTGGCTTCAATTGCCGAGTCTTCTAAGACCTCCACGGGGAGAGCTCGTCCTTTTTTTACGATGAACCCCTCATTTCTCACGAACTTCTTTCCTATAACCAAAAGGGCGCCATCACATAAGCGGACGGAGGCAGGACCGCTTATCAATAGCGAACTTCCCTGCTTTAACTTCATGAGCGGAAGATCCCACGCCACTCGTTGGTGGGATGAGGGCTTATGTCATATTTATATGTTCTCTTCCACCATCTTATTCAGATGCAGGGAAAACCATAACTAAAGCGCCTCTGGGCGGACTATGACACAAAATAATACGAAATTTGTATTGATGGCTGGCGGCTGGTACTAGGCTGGCTGGGAGGGCTGCCGATGAGGGCAAGCCCTACGGACGAAGCCCGCAAAGTATCCCAGTTGCGGCGCCCAAGGAATTGGGATAAGATATGGGTCCTTCCAACTGGAAGAGCTTTTTCCCGAGCTCCCGCCCATCAATTCAAAAATGTAATCTTAAAAAGCGTGCGGCGTTCATAGGCTACTTTACTGGGGATACCTATGCAGGATCAAAAGAGCGGGAATTACAAAGATCCATTTGAAGAAATTGCCAAAGCTATCGTGTCAATAATCAAAGATAGGGGAGGCAGGATGGAATTCTCAGATCTTGAAAGGTGGGCAGAAGGATCAAACATAGGCAAATACACTCTGAGAACAGTGGTAAATGAGATGATAGGAAGCGCCAGGCTTAAGGCGCCGGAGGGTTACTACGATGCTGAGACCGAGATGGAGCCCCCCATCCCAAAAGTGGTAGAACTGCCGAAGTTCACCCCAGCAGAGTTAGAGAAACTTAAGGACTACCTCCGCGAGTACCACAGTGTTGGTTTGTTGAGGTTGTTTGAGGATCTCAGCAGAGCAGGGCTAAAAGAGATAAATGAGATACTGAAGGAGGCCATTGAGTTGGGCTACGCCGAGCTGACGCCTTCAGGGGTAGTTAATGCCACTAAAAAGTTGTCTCCCGATCAAAGACGCTGAATCCTTAATTTTATTTTGTGGTTCACGCAAGGTTGATTTACCAAGTTTTCGATTTAACTGAAACAATCAGTGCATCTCAAGATTCGCTTATCGATCTGTGCCACTCTGAGGCAGAATTCTGTAGNCATTTCCTGAGCATGAGGGAGAAAAAATAAAGGGTGCCTAGAGGTAATTCTGCATGTGGTTAAAATGGCGGAGAAANCCGAAGAGAAAACAATAGGCATCTTCAACGGAACCGCAAAGATCGGCGAGATCTTAGCAGGGTTCTCTCAGTTGACCTTAACTCCACAAGATTTGACGAGCCCTGTCGCGCTGCAGATGGCCATAAGCAGGATCTATGAGGCAATGACTAAGGCCGTAGCCTCGGGACCAAAAAAGAAGTATGTTGCAGAAGTTAGGTTCACAGACTCATTGGGAAATCCCGTGGTCCTGGCTTTAGACCTTGGTGAAAGGATGCCACCCTTCACCAACAAAGAAGTTAGGGCAAGGATCCTCATAGAGCTCTTCGAAGATACCCAGTAACGACTTTTTTAATTCATGAGAAAGGGCCCGCAGAACCTCCGGGGCTGCACAGCTACATNCTACAGTGGAGCAGTCTTGGAAGAAGGTCCCTGAGGTCCTTTATGAACCTCCTCCCTTTTTTCTTGCCCTCTCTGTCCAGGTAGAAAGCCAGAATGCCTGCCTTCTTCGCCTGAACATAGTCTAGCTCCATGCTATCCCCTACATGCACCACCTCAGATGGTGAGGCTGAGATAATTCGGCAGATCTCTAGGTATGCTTGATAGTCCTTCATCATTCTGAGGTCCGAAAGAGTCGAGAAAATGTGCTTGAAGTAACGCCGTAGCGGCCTTGTGGTTATCTCCAGGAAGAGCCTAGAGGAGTTGGATATCACTACGAGCTCATATGAGTCCTTAAGCCTCTCAAGGACGTCTATCACTTCAGGGTAAAGCGTAACCGCATCCTTGTACTGATTCACAAATGACTTAGGATCTATCCTCAGCCTGTACCTTTTCACCCAATACTCGAGATCGTACCACTCAGGCCTATTGGGGCCTATAACATTGTAGTCGTTATAGAGCATCTTTTTTGCATCTTCCAATGGAATGCCCCATTCATCAGAGACCGCCTGAGGAAGAGCCTCTAGCCAGACGATGTCAGCGAAAGAAGGGGTCACCAGAGTACCGTCAACGTCAAAAGACACAAACCTGATCTCTCTTCTCATTGAATCACCACGGAAGGATGAGATTTACCGGTACAACTTATCTCATAGGCACTTGTAATAAAAGCGTTAATTTAAATAAATAAAAAGTTTTGAATTTTGCGCTAGGTCACGGCGGACTTGGAGGTGGTGGTGGCGGGGGTGCGGTCTGGGGCGGGGCAGGCGGCGATCCAGGGGCTTGCTGTGCCTGTTGTGCAGCGGGAGTAACTACAGCTGAATCATACATCAATCCGATGCTCCTTGCAAGGAATATCAGTAAAATGATGCTAAGCAGGTCAGATATGATCCAACCGATCACCGGTATCATGTTGAATCCGCTTACAACTGCCCCAAAAACAGCTGCCACGATGATCCACAAAAGGTACCTGAGGAGACCTATCTTGCCTATTATATTTACCAGCTCTCCCACGGCAAATGCCTTCCCGAAAGAGCCAGTTTTGAACATGTGGACAATTCCAACACTCGCTATAATGAACACCCCAAAAGCTATTATGAGCATCAAAATCAGGAGTATGAAAGATGTGAATCTCAAGAGTGCCATGGGTTGCGTCATGTAAGTCATCATGTGCTCCCAACGCATCATAGTAAAGATTGGAACGAATGTGATTAGAAATATGATTATCACGGGGATGGACCAGATCAGACCAGCCACAAGGGCTTTAAGTCCATCAACAAAGAGTTCCCAGAATCCATTAAGCCTTGGTGGAGCCTGAGAATCGGAACGGTCCCTTATAACCCTTCCATAGTATCCTAATGCGATTAAATTTACAATAGGAATTATGGATACCACTAAAAGTATAAGAAGATCGCCAAACCTTGACAAGATCGCTTTAGTGTAGTCGGCAGCCTTTGAGAAAATTTCCGAGACGTTCATATTTATCCTAAAAAAGATGCTCAAACGAGTATATAAGCCTCGTCCTTGATTGACGCCGCAGAGGATAAAGAAAAAAAGAAAAGGCTATCAATGGTTAATAATTTTTCTACTTCTTTGTTGATAGCTTTATNTCTATCGTCGAGACGTTCCTAGGTGGTTCGCCGATTATTTCGGTGCCTATTGCCACGTCCTTGACAACGGCGTCGCCGCTCAAGAACCTCTTGGAGACCACCTCAGCCACATCAACGGCAGCAGAGATAGCCCTTCCCCTTGCCTTTATGGTAATTTCGCCACTCTCTTTCAGNTGCATGAGGGCAGCCATAGCATAGCTCATAATTGGTTTCTTGCCCACCAAGATAACGTCTCTAGGCATTGCTTGCCTTTCCTTTGGTTGTGCTTCCTTCGCTGGTTCTTCAGCCACATTGTTCACCTCCGAAAGCGATGTTAGGTGGAATAAAATAGGCGTTACACCTTTTTAAGCCTTAGCAATGAGAAGGTGTTATTAAGCCCACACTGAAAAATAATTAGTGGGAAATATGGCACANGAGCAAGAGATTGTAAAGGTAGATTCGAAAGGGAGGATAACAATTCCTGCACATATGAGAACCGAACTGGGAATGAAAGAGGGCTCTTACGCATCAGTTAGGCTCAACAGGGAAGATAGAAGTGTCGTGGTGAGACTTTTTGCAGGCTCGCAGGCAAAACTTGTAGAGATTCGACTGATGATCCCTGACAGACCAGGAGCTCTGGCGAGGGCAGCCAGGGCTCTCGGCGATCTCAACGTGGACCTCCTGAGCAGCAACTCCAGAACGATAAAGAAAGGGGAGGTTGCTGAGTGGGTAGTGGTTGCGGATGTTGGGCAGCTGAAGAGCAGCATTGAGGATGTAAAGAAGAGCCTGATCATGAGTAGAGACGCGATATCGGTGGAAGTGAGAGAGCTCAGGTTGTAGTCTCATTCATGTTTGAGGCTGCAGTCTTGGCTACTCCTGTAACAGTAGAGCAACTTTTGCGTTGGTGGTCACACGCACGGGCAGGATACAAGCAAAGTTCTTCCCAGCCGCCCCCGATCCTAGTCAATCCCCAGAGCCCTCCTCTTGGCGAGGATGTGGGACTCTATGGCGTCTGCAGCCTTGACCATGTCGTTCTCTAGTAGCAGGCTCCCTCCGGTTATCTCCTTAAGGTCCTCTGTGAGCAATTTCATCAGTCTGGCTCCGCCAGTTATTGGAGGGGTGGGCGAGACGTGTGTCAAGACTCCGAAAGCGAGTGCAAAGATGGCGTCGATGGTGGCTTTTTGCTCCATGTATTGAGGCGCAGTGACTGCTACCGGCAGGTCAGGGACGTCAACTTTCAGCGCCTTCGCGACCTCAGAGACAAGTATCGATAGTCTGCCAGTGTCTGTGCATGTTCCGAAGGAGAGGACCGGAGGAATCCCCAGCGCTTTGCAGAGGGATCCCAGCCCTGGACCCGCCAGATCGCTGGCTTCAGGTGCACAAAGCCCGCCAACCTGAAGTGCCGCATTGCCGCATCCCATGGAGAGCACGAGGATGTCTCGCCTTATCAGCTCTTTAGCCACCGTTATCGTCGGCACATCGTGAGGGCCATTCCCTATACTTGTGCAGGAGACAAGTCCTACAACACCCTTCAACTGCCCACTCTTTATCGCCTCTAGTAAGGGGTTAAGGCTACCTCCCAATAGGGAAAGTATTGACTCTATCGAGAAACCGACAATCGCAGATTGAACCCTCGTTGGAATTTTCAGACCAGCCCCCTTTCGCCTCCTGTAGTTTTCAATCGCGAGGTTCACGATCTGCTCAGCCTGGGACCTTACGTTCTCAGGCGAGTAGTCAATGTGCTTGTCCACGCCCCTTATGTTAACTAACGGAGAGACCGAGACAAAGGTCGTTGGGTACTTTGGCACGTACTCCTCCAGTGAGGGAGGGGAGCAGTTCATGTCCATGGCAAACACGTCTACAGCGCCTGTGGCTATAAGCGGCTCGATCGAGATCCAGTTACCCGTCATGCCCACGAACACGCCATCAGCATCCACCCTCTGAAGGATCTCCTGCCCGGTCTCGATAGATCCAATGACTCTAATCCCTTTGGCGCCAGCCATCTTGGCTGAGTTTTGGACCTCGGGCTTTCTGCAATGTTCTATGAGGCTATGCCTACGAACGGCTCGTGACCGTTGACGACGATATTTACGTAGGATGGGTCCAGAATGCCGAAGTCAAAGTTCATTCTGTGGGGTTTAGGAGTTCCGAAAAGTATGTCCTGACCGTATTCCAGAGGTATGAGCGAACCGTATATACAAGAGAGGGCGAGCCTCATGGCAGTCTTTGCAAGGGAGACGTAATCACCATCTACGTTAGTGAGGCAGTGTGATATGGCGTCTATCTGCTCGTTTGCCGGGCCTCCGGGCAGTATGCCTAGCCTCTTCCATACCGCGATCCTACCGGGGGTTGCAAATACCTCCACGGTCTTCAGGCTTGCATTCGAGTCGCTGTTAATTGCGGACAAAATATAGCGTCCAAGATCTACGGCGAGGTGGTCAACAGGGCTGTTTGGGTTAAGCCCAAGTTTCGCTGCAAAGTCTCTGAGTTTTACGGTGTCAGAGATCTTGAACGGGGTTTTGCCCTCACCGGTCGCTATGAGGGTCTTTGCCACCTCGCGTGCGTGGTAGGTGTATGTTGAGAGGCCCATCGCGTTCCTGAGCAGCATGTACCTTATTGCCATCCCGTCCCCATCCATGCCGCAGGTTCCTCTCTCAAGTTTGCCGGGGATTATTCTGCAAGGACCGTTGCTGCAGAATTGGCAACTGAGACCTTTAGCGCAGAAAGACTTGCACCTTATCTGTTCCTGGGCAGCCCACCTATCCCATAGGTTGGTCATGCCGTCTTCCTTCAGCTTCTTATACATCTCCCTAATGGACTCATGTGCGCTTATTTCCAAGGACAAAACAAATCCCCATACATAATGGCGGGTGTTCACTTAAAAAATTTCTCAAAAATTTTATCACATTTTAGGAGGACTCATTAACCTTAAAACTGAAGTTTTAATAATTTTTACATTGAGACCCGACAAGAAAACCTAAGGCTTTAGCCGTGGGAGGGCTTCAGCTTATTAAAAGGTTACAGTTCGGGCGAGGGCAATCTAGACAAACATTGGCTGATGCCATAAAAATTACATATTATTTTTATTTGTATTTGTATTTTTATAATAATATAAATAATAAAAGGTTTTTAAATTAAAAAATTATATAATTTTAAACTTTTCGATCCTTTGCACAAAACTCGATTAGTCAACCTTAGAGCCGCACGTTTTGCAGTAAGCAGAGCCTGAAGGGATCTCAGAACCAAATTTGTGGCAGAATAATTTAGCAGCCTTCTGTTTTGTCAATTCTAAAACCCTTTTTTCAAGTGTAGGATATTTAGTTATATACCTTATGATTGAACATATTATAATTGAAAAGGGACACTGAGGTTGTGACTATGAAAAGGTCAGTATTTTTTGGTATATGTGCAATACTTGTACTCTACGGGAGCATTTTTATTTCGATTTCCAGAGCGCCATGGTTCAGCTGGACCGAGAACGCCCTCAGCGACCTAGGGAACCTGAGGTATGAGACTGCCCCGATTTTCAATTTAGGGCTCCTGACGACAGGGCTTTTGTTAGTATTATACTCTGCTACCGCCCTAAGAGATCATTCTCCAAAAACGGCTTACTTCCTGGCCTTTACGGGCTTTGCCATGCAGCTCGTTGGTTTGCTTTGCGAGAATTATGGGCGGTTGCACTTCTATGTCTCCGTTATGCTCTTCGTCTCTCTGCCATTCGCGGCTGTATCGTATTTTCTGGAGAGGAGATGTTACCTGACCTGGCTGGTCTTCGCGGCCGTTCCAGTGTGGGTATTGCAATTCCAAGGCAACTTGTTCACAGGGGTTGCGATCCCTGAGATTTTCTCGTCCTTTGTGATGCTACCTTGGCTGACAAAAACGCTTATTACGGTATGGAAGGAGTAACCTATTGCTTTGTGGTGGGACAAATGAGCGATAAGGCAAAGATCAAAGAAGTGGTCGACTACCACCCCGGCGCAGTCGTCAGCAAGACCTTGTTGGAAAAGGATACCGGGAGCATCACGGTGTTCGCCTTCGATCAGGGCCAAGGTTTGAGCGAACATACCGCCCCCTACGACGCTTTACTTCACATTTTGGATGGAGAGGCCTTGGTGACCATATCTGGCGAGAGCCATGAGCTCGCTGAAGGAGAGTACATAATCCTGCCTGCCAACAAGCCCCACTCTCTAAGGGCTTTGAGCAAATTCAAGATGTTGTTGGTGATGATAAAGTCATAATTCTTCGAGGAATTACCACCCGCCGATGGGGGGCATCTCTGCTATAATTGATTTCACGGCTGGACTCGCTCATTTGCGCATGATCTGCACAGCCTTTTCTTGAACACCCCAAACCGCCTTAACTCTACCATGCAGTTAGGGCACACCTCACGCTTACACTCAGGGCAGACGTCTACGTGTGCTGCACAAAGGGTGGCGCCGCAGAGGGAGCATACCAATTTGTCGGATTTACAGAGAATTTTTCCACAGACAGCGCACCTCGATTGCGGCTCCATTATGCAGAAGACCTTCCCGCATGCAGAGCATTGCCAAGAATGCGACTTGCACACATCGCCCCCACACTCGGAGCATTTCACCGCACACTCTTCGCAGAAAACCTTCCCGCAGACCTTACACTTCACCTGCTCCAATACGCAAAGCTCCTTCCCGCAGCCTGAGCACCTTTTCACGTGAGCATCATAGTGGTCGGCGCAGTATAAGTTCTTGCAGACCTTGCATTCTTTGATGTGGTCTTTGCAATATGTCTTGTCGATACATTCGGTGCACCTGTATACGCACTCAGCACAGAGCTTGCTCCCACAGGAGCTGCAGATGTGCTGCTTTTCATCAATGCAGTAAAGCTTTCCACAGTTAGGGCATGACCAGGCATGGTCAGAACACACCCCCCTCCCGCAGAGGGAGCAGACTTTCAGATGGGTCGGGCAGTACATCTCCCCGCACTTGAAGCAGATCAGAGGTCCATCGAGAGAGTCTATGGTAGCTCCGCACTCGGCACAGCTGCCGAATACCCCCCTGCCATTGACTGCGTTCCACTCAAACCTGAAGTCTTTGCTCATTCCATCAAAGTATAACCGGTACAGCGCCTCGATCGTCGGGACCCAGACCACCTGCATCACCTCAACTTCCACTTCATCGTGCCTGGGTTGAAATACCATTGTCTGCAGAGGCGCCTCCATCAGGGATTCAACCTCGGAATGCACTTTAGAGATCTCCTCGCGCATCTGCCTCTCTAGGAGGTCGCCTTCCTTCCTGAGGTTGTTGATCTTCGAACTCAACTCCATAATCCTCTTCTCGAGTCTAGTCAACCTCACCTCTCTGGTCTGGATCTGTTCAGAGAGCTTAAGCAACGACCTTCCTTCTCTCTCGGCTTTGATCCGCTCCTTGTTAAGAGAGCGGAGCTCATCCTTTATGCCCACGACGAGCTTATCAAGACTCTCGTACTCTTCCTTGGCCGCGTTTATGGATGACTCTATCTCCTTTATCTTAGACGAATAGGAGGACCTTATCTCGGCTGCCCTGTTGTTCTTGATTTCATCAATTTTTGCCTTCAGTCTCTTTTTGTACTCCTCGAGCGACTCTCCTGGTCTTGAATACTCGCCCAATTCTTTGTGGTAGTAGACGCTCTGCGTGAGCTTTGACATAGCATAGGTCTTGAGCAGACCCTTAAGTCCCTCAACGCTGGAACCTTCAAAGAGCGCCGAGGTTGGCTGTTCGTGCCGCCCCTCCCTCGAAGGGGAGGGCGAAGCCCCTATTTGGACGACCTCATTTGCCGTGAGGGCGTATGCAGACTCGTGCCTCCAGTCAACAATGGATACGGAGGAATCTGCCNGAACGAGTCGCCGCAAACGTTCCTTAAATTCGAGGGAGGGCGTCCTCCTAACGGAGTTGACTGTAACCTCCGCAAACAGAGCGGGCATATATCGGAGGTCGGATTTTACGACCTCGGCATGATCCAGTGTTTTGTTCTCTTTGAGCGTTTCCAAAAGGCTCTTCTCGTCAACCTTTACTGGCATGTATGTGGCGGGGAGGGAGGGGGGCAGAGAGGGAGGCACGCCTGGGGCGCCCCGCATCTTGATCAGACGATCCTTAAGCGCGGCCATTCTCTTTCTCATCTTCTCCCTCTCCTCCGGAGAGACGAAATCTAAGGGGTTGAAGCCGGGAGCGCCATGTCTTGTCTCCCTGCATCTGACCTTGACATGGAGGGGGACCCTCTCCACCACATCCCCNGTGATTATGGCATCGCCAGGCTCGAGCCAGTTTATCTCGTATGCCCATTCGTTGCTCAGCCCCCCGCTCTCTACAGCTATTCTCACATCGTTCGGATCCGTCAGCTGGTGAATTATCCATGTCGCGGAGAGGCTCCTCACAGTCATGTCCAGCAACTGAGGGCGCTGGGTCAGGACAATCAGATTTGCACCAAACTTTCTCCCCTCTTGGGCAAACCTCCTGACGACTTCAAGTGTTTCCTTGACCAAAGGATCTTTCTGCCTGGTCCTGCCAGCAAACAGGTGTGCCTCGTCCAGAACAAGGTAGAAGGGGGGGATCTGCATCACCATTATAGCCTCAAGTAACTTGTTTAGCAGCCTTCCCACCACAGAATATTGGTCTTGCGCAGGCAGACCCCTCAAGTTCACAATGGTGCACTGCATCTGGGAGACGAGATCCTCGGGCTTTGCGCTCTCGATAGCTGAAATGTCGATGTCGGCTCCTGGGTTGAACACCATATCGGCAAATTCTATTATCTGCTCGGAATAGGACTTCGGCTCAACCTTAAATTCTTGCGAAGGCGACTCGGATGGCACCTTTAGGCTTGAGTACTCTCCGTGGGCATCGATGATGACGAGGGGGACTCCCTTCTTGATGAGCTCCTCTGCCATGACCCCCATGGTGTAGGACTTGCCGGCGCCAGGCTTACCGACTATGAACACCCGGGTGAGCTTCTTCACAGGCAGCCACACCATGATGTCCCTTGCCTTCAACTTTCCAATGTACAACCCTTCGGCATCTGAAGTTACAATCCCGAGACCCTTTCTAATTGTCTCGTCTGAGGCCATGTGTACTTCGGACCCTGGCGGGAAAGGGGTCTTGGGCGAGGGACCAACAACAACGCAACTACCTATCAGCTTGTCCCCGCTTCTCTTTACTTCTTTTATCATGAGCAAAAAAGGCTTACCCTCATGAACTACCTCCACGTAGTCATTCCTTCCGAACTTCTCGTTTGTTATGACCATTGAGAATGAGTCTGTGCTCGTGACGCCCTCGATCTTACCCACGACCACGGGATTCGAGATCAACTCAAAGACCCCCTTAAGAGTATGGAGATATTGCTTAAAAAAAGTTCGGATGGATGATCATTCAAAAAACGATTTGCGTCTATTTAAGTAAAATGTACGAACTAATTTTATGAAATTGCGTGAACTAATAGTATATTATAGGACGAAAAAATTTATATAAGGTTCGAAAACTAATATTGGCGGTGCGATTCGATGATGAAGGTAATGATACTCGACACAACTCTCCGCGAGGGCGAGCAGACTCCTGGCGTCTCCTTCACTGTGGAAGAGAAGTTGCAAATAGCAAGGAGCCTAGACGAAGCAGGGGTCGACATGATAGAGGCGGGACACCCGGCTGTCTCAAGGGACGTGGCAGAGGCTGTCAAGAAGATAGCCTCTGAGAAGCTCTCTGCAGAGATCTTGGCTCATAGCAGGGCGATGATCTCTGATGTGGATGCGGCTTTAAATTGTGATGTTCAGAGGGTGGCCATATTCCTCGGTGTGACTGACGCAAAACTGAGATCTATGAAAATGACAAAAGAAGAGGCGATCAGAACCGCCGTCTCATGCGTAGAGTACGCAAGGGCCCATGGACTGAGAGTCAGGTTCACAGCCGAGGACGCCACGAGGGCCGAATATGACTACGTTGTGAAGATCTGCAGGGCGGCAGTGGAGGCGGGGGCCGACAGAATAAGCATACCAGACACCGTGGGATCTATGACTCCACGCAGGACGATGGATCTCTTCGCGAGGCTCTCAAAGGACATAAATGCAGAGTTGGATGCCCACTGCCACAACGACCTAGGGATGGCTGTTGCCAATGCTTTGGCTGCGGTGGAGGGAGGCGCCACCGCGGTGCATACAACCGTGAACGGGCTAGGGGAGAGGGCAGGAATAACCGCGCTCGAGCCCTTCGCGGTGGCTCTAAAAGTCCTTTATGATGTAGATACCGTCAAGCTTGACAAACTTCCGGAGCTATCAGCAATGGTTGAAAAGTTCAGCGGCATACCTATCGCGCCCACTCAGCCCATAGTTGGCGAGAACGCATTTTCACACAAGGGGGGAGTCCACGCGGCAGCTGTGATCTTCGATCCCAAGACTTACGAGGCTTTCCCACCGGGGCTTGTGGGGAGGCAGAGGGAGATTGTGATCAGCAAGTATGCCGGAAGGGTGGCGGTGGAGGACAGACTTAAGAGGCTGGGCGTGGCGCTGAGTGAAGAGGAGCTCATGAAAGTTCTGTCTGCAATCAAGGAGAGACCAGAGATAAGAAGTTACAGGGACGTTGATCTCCTAGAGCTGGCAGAAAGGGCGACAGGAAGGCGGCTTGAAATCCAAGTTCCAAAAAAGATAGAGGCGATCGTTATGGTCAAGTGCGAGTCCAACGTCTACACCACATCAGTGGCAAGAAGGATCCTCTGGATCAAGGGGGTAGAGCGGGTGCTCGAGGTGAGCGGAGACTTTGACATTGAAGTCNTAATAAATGTGGACTCAATAACGCAAATGAACGAGGTTCTGGAGAACATCAGGCTAATCAAGGGCGTCACGGGGACAAACACTAGAGTTGTNCTCAAAAAGTTCAACTCCCTCTCAGCAAATTAGCCACACATACCGGCGTGAGCACTTAGAGCGAAGAGAATAATAGCCCAAAACCCACAGAACTCATTTTGAGATGATCTTGATGATGTCCAGGGAGGAGGCATTAAGTCTAATAAAAGAGCATGTTTCAAAGGAAAACAACATAAAGCACATGATAGCTGTCGGCGGGATCATGAAGGAGCTTGCAATNAAGTTAGGAGAAGACGCGGCAGAATGGGAGCTCGTTGGACTTCTTCATGACATAGATTTCGAGAGGTGTAAAGGAATGGAGGACCACACACTTGTGGCTAAGGAGATACTTAGAGGAAAGATCGGTGACCATTTAATAGAGGCTATAATGGCACATAACTTTGAGAACACGAAGGTCCCTCTCGACAGCAAAATAAAAAAAGGGCTTGTGGCCAGCGATGCCCTTTCTGGCTTGATAGTTGCCACAGCCCTAGTGATGCCCTCAAAAAAAGTGGCCGAGATAAAGAGGGAGACATTGGTCAAAAAATTCAAGAGNAAGGATTTTGCAAGAGGGGCGAGTAGGGAGAGGATCTCACTCTGTAGTGAGCTCGGACTTTCCCTAGAGGAGTTCATGGAAATCGGTTTGGAAGGAATGAAAAAAGTCGCGGTTGAGCTGGGGTTATGAACTAAAAACCATAATCCCTAGACCAAAGCACCCTCGGAGGACCTGCCGCACTGACACCCGCGTTCTTTGGATATCTTCGGGATTATCTCTACCAAAAGCCTTCTCACTTTTTCAACATTGGCCTTCAGGGTATTAACGACCTCCTCCGCCGTAACAGGCCTCTCAGCCCAGACGTCGTAATCCGTGACAGTCGCAAGAGTTGTGTAACATATCCCGCTCTCCCTNGCTAAGGAGACTTCAGGAACCAAGGTCATTCCAATTATGTCGGCGCCCCAGCTGCGGAAGAGCCTAGACTCTGCCCTGGTGGAAAACCTGGGACCTTCTATACATATGTATGTCGCAGGGTAGTGGCATGGCAGACCTAGCCCTCTTGCAGTATCAACACAGATTTTGTTGAGTTCTGGACAGAAAGGGTCAGCCAAAGAAAAGTGCCCAACAACGGCCCCGTCATAAAAAGAGTATGCCCGCCCCTTCGTGAAGTCTATGAACTGGTCCGGGATTACAATGTCGCCCGGTCTAACTTCCTCCCTCAGGCTGCCCACGGCTGAAGGTGCGAGTATCCTCTTCACACCCAAGTCCCTCATAGCCCATATGTTCGCACGGTAGTTTATGAGGTGGGGCGGTATTGAGTGCCTCTTTCCATGGCGCGGGAGGAAGGCGACCCTTACTCCCTTTATCTCGCCTATGGTGATTATGTCTGACGGTGGGCCATAGGGGGTGTGGATCTTGACCTCGGCGATGGATTCGAATACGGCAGGGTCATAAAAACCGCTGCCCCCTATGACGCCGATCTCGGCGCTACATGTAGATGACAAGGAGACCACCCATTGGAGCTATGGGAGAAAGGGTATAAAACTATTTGGAAACACGCCGATACATCTTGCCTTCTTTAACGAAGAATCCGCTTTCCACCAAGTAAGCCAGAGCCCTCTCGTAGTACCACCTTTCAAAGGTTACACCGAACCATTCTGGGAAACGGCCAGCGAGAGTTTCCAAGTCCCACAGGTCCTTTTCTTTCTCTTCGTTCACAATCCTCTTGAAGAAGCCCACGATATCTTCAAGGCGGGTCCATGGATATTGATACCAGACCCACTCCTTGACCTCCTCGGCGTAATAGTCAGGTTTAATTTTACTGCTCGTGGAGATCCACTGTAGTGTTGCTACCTTCAGCTCATCGGGCTTGCACTTAGTCCATATATGATCCTTTGCGATTATGATGGATTCCCCTGTGTCGGCAATGTCGTCCACTATCAGTGCCCTCTTGTGGTTCAAATCACATTGCAGGGGGTATTTCACCCCCGCTTCCTTCGCAACCTGTGCTGCCGAGGGCCAGTGTGATACCTGTAAGGAGACTAGCTCGCCCACTATAAGACGGTCACAGATCAGACGGGCTGGAACGTACCCTCCTCTGGAGATCGCGATGATGACGTCGGGCCTCCATCCAGAATTCAGTATCTTGTCGCTGACTATCCTACTCCATAACTCGACTTCTTTCCACGAAACTTTCTTGGTATTGACCTTGGGCAACCCCTTCACCAAGAGGTCAATATTTTCGTCCACAGTAATAGATTTACCGCATACGTTTAACGATAACCAGGTTATATAAAAGTTTTTATTATCAACATGAAGTTTATGATAAGGGGAGAATTTTGAAGTACTCAGAATCCGCCATATATCCAGTTGAGCCCAAGGACAGGGTACTCACAGGTGTAGACCTTGCACTGCTGTGGGCAGGATCGGCCATAGTAGTGGATGTATGGTACAGTGGAGGATACCTGTATCCAATAGGGTGGATACCAGGCACACTCCTAATAATCCTTGGATCATTCGTCGGAAGTGTCATATTTGCAGCGGCTGGCGTGATAGGCTCAGACCTCGGCATACCCTCCATGGTAACCGTGAGACCCAGCTTCGGTTTGAGGGGCTCATATCTCATGAGCGCATTGAATTATGTGACGCTCATAGGTTGGACCGCTTGGATGCTATTCATAAACGCCTCCGCCGCGGACCAGATTGGGTCAATTCTCTTCAACTTCACGGGCTTTCCCTACTGGGTTTTGGTAGGTGGTGTGATATGCACAGCACTCGCCATATTTGGGGCAGAGGGCTGGAAGCTGTTCAATAGAGCCTCAGTGACGGCACTGTTGGTAACATCTCTTGTCTTAAACTATTTTGTGTTTGTGAACTATGGGTGGGACTATTTAGCATCCAAGCCGTCATGGGGGATGCCCCCCGGGGTTGCCTTTGATTTGGCTTTGATAATGCCATTGTCTTGGGCGCCTCTGGCAGCAGACTATATGCGCTTCGCCAGATCCTCGAAGGGCGGGTTTGTGGGTTCGCTCATAGGACAGGGCAGCGTCAACTCGTGGTTTTATATAACAGGGCTTGCGTGTGCCCTTGCATTTGGAATGTATGACCCCACCGTTTACGTAACGCGGGTAGGGGGCTTCATTTTTGGGATAATAGCACTTTTTGTTATCTGGTTTGGGACCATCACCACGACATTTTTGGACATTTACTCTGCCAACATGTCCATCATAAACATATTCCCTAAGGTGAAGGAGTGGCAAGGCAGTGTGATAACAGGGGTTGCGGGGATAATAATTGCATTCCTTCCATGGCTTGAGGCTTTTGTGCAGTTCCTCTACATAATCGGAGCGGTTTTTGTTCCGTTATTTGCGGTAGTTGTGGTAGATTACTTCCTTCTTAAGAAAAGGAGATACAGTATCCAAGATCTGTATTCGCCGTCGGGGCGTTATTGGTTCAGGCATGGCGTGAGTTTGATAGCCATGATCGCGTGGATGGTCGGGGTCGCCATCTACTACGCCGTACAGCAGTTCCTGCCAGACCTCGGTGCAACTCTGCCATCGTACATCGCCACATCTGTGTTATACTATGTGATGAGGAGGGGTTTTGGTGATCTCTAAACTCTTCAGACAAAGAGCAGATCACATATGGAAGAGCATACTCGAACATCCATTTCTTGAGGAGCTCAGGAGAGGCACATTGTCCAAGGAGTCCTTCAAGTTCTTCATCGCTCAGGATTATCTTTTCCTGCAGTGCATGATAAGGTGTCTTGGGATTATGGAGTCAAAAGCGACAGACAAGGACTCGAAGAGGCTCCTATCTGACATGAGGCGCTCGTCGGAGAGTGTGGAGATGGAGGGTCTCAACAGGTTAGGAGAGAGGCTCGGGGGCATAGATTTCAGGAGAGTTGAGTATGCCCCCACATGCTATGCGTACACAAGGCATCTTCTGTACACGGCCTCATCGGGCTCATTTGTCGAGTCGGTCTCTGCAATTACGCCGTGTTATTGGAGTTACATGGAAATCGGAGAGGCTCTTAAGGGATCACCAGATCCGCTCTACGATGACTGGATAAAAACATACATCTCCAGAGAATACCAAGATCTGGTCTCAAAGATAATCGAAGCTCTTGATCGCGCCGCGAGAGGCCAGCCTGAGGAAGCTATTGGCGCTTCCATGAAAGCGTTTTTAATCAGCAGCGAGTACGAGTACATGTTCTGGGAGATGGCGTATAGGAGGGAAAAGTGGGTCCATCCCCTGGACTGATCAGAAATCAGAAACACCGGGCTCAAAATCTTTTTTATTGTTTTTAGATGCCAGAGACCAAAAAATGAATTTAAGTGTGTATATGATTAGGAGGACACATGGCGAAGGTCGTAGTCGTTAGGGACCTTGTAAAGCAGTATCCAGGCAGGAGGGCCCTGGACGGCATAACATTTGAGGTAGAAGAGGGCGAAATCTTTGGTCTAATTGGTCCAAACGGCGCAGGAAAGACCACCACCCTGAGGATACTCGCCACCATCATAAAGCCCACCTCGGGGCATGTTGAAATATGCGGCAAGGACGTCCTAAGGGAAGGTAATGAAGTCCGGAGGCTCATAAGCTACCTGCCCGAGGAGGCTGGAGCCTATTCTAACCTCTCAGGTCTGGAGTACCTCAGGTTTATGGCATCGTTCTATTATGACGATGATGAGAAGATCAGGTGCGCCATTGAGGACGCGACGGCAATATCTGGGCTGGGGGACAGACTTAAGGAGAAGACTTCGAACTACAGCAAGGGAATGAGGCGGCGTCTTCTACTGGCAAGGACTTTGATGGTTAAGCCGAGGCTCGCGATATTGGACGAGCCCACCTCAGGGCTAGATGTAACACATGCGTACCACCTGAGGAGGGTGATAAAGTCATACTCGAAGGAACATGGCACCACAGTCTTGATTTCGAGCCACAACATGCTGGAGGTTGAGTACCTTTGCGACAGGGTAGCACTTATTGATCAAGGCAAGATTGTTGAAACAGGCAGCCCGGAGTACCTTAAGAGTAAATACTTTTCATAGCCACAGCTCTTAAGAGAAAATTTTATAAGCTCCTTGAGACAAAGAAAAAACCATGGAAAATAAAACCATAGAAGGAATGTACCAAGGGCTCACGACCACAGCAGTTGACTTTGTGAAGAGAAACGAGACACTCAAGACCTTGGCCGCGAGGGTCTACCGAAGGAGCATGAGCCCCAATACCGTGATGACTTACATCACGCTCCTCAAACAGTTCTTTTCCTGGCTTGGGAAGGAGCCGGATGAGGCGCTAAAGGGCAGGTATGATTGGGCGGGGGTAATCAATGATTATCTGGACTATCTCATAGCAAAGGAAATTAGCCCGAAGAGGATCCGAAACAGCTTTACCGCGATAAAGAAGTGGTGCACCCTCAACAACATCCAGCTTGACTGGAAGTCCTTTGAGCTCCCCTCGATCTGGAAGGTTGAGGAGGAAAAGCTCCCGACAAAAGAGGACCTCAGACAGATCCTGAGAGGGGCTGATATGACTGAAAAGGCCATCTTTACCATACTGTTGAGCTCGGGGCTCAGGGTCGGTACCTTGATCAAGCTCCGACTGAAGAACCTAGACTTAAACTACGACTGCCCACTCATCACGGTTCGACCAGAGGTCACAAAGATGCGCCATGGCTACATCACCTTTATGAGTCCTGAAGCCAAACAGATGTTAATGCTGTACCTCAAAGAGAGAGAGATGAACGGTGAGAAGATCACGCCTGAGAGCCTGGTGGTGGTGCGAGAAAAGCCAAGAGGGGCGCCCTTGAGCCTGGATGCCGTAGAGCGGAGGTGGGCCAGGCTCTTACGGAAGGCGGATAAGGCAATCAAGGGCAGAAAATGGTACCTAACCCGCGTCCACAGCCTGAGAAAGTACTTCAAGTCCTGGTGCTCCCTATCAGGCATCCCTGGGGAGCTCGTTGAGCGCTTTATGGGCCACAAGACCGGAATAGCTCAGACATACTTCTTACCAGACATAGAGAGCGCCACCAACCCGGAGGTCGTAAAGCGGATCTTGGAGGAGTACAAGAAGGCCCTGCCAGCCTTAACTATCTTCGGCGAAGATGAGAAAGTCAAGGAGCTAGAAAAGAAGATCGAGGAGCAAAAGCAAGCCCTGGAGGAGGAGCGCAAGAAGCACGAGGAAGAAAAGGCAAGGTTGGAGGCTGAGCGAAAAGCTTTAGAGGAAAGGCTCTCGCGGCTTGAAGCCATGATCGAAGAGGTCTCTTCGCTGCGAAGACGCTCCTTGCTGGAAAGGGCTAACTAATTCCCTTCTTTTTTTATATGTCAACAGATGTTTACTTTTGTGGTCACACTAAATTCCGAGGTTTCTCAAAGCCTTTGGTACAATCGAGGTGTTGAATGGATTTACAAGCTCGAAGTAGCGTGAGCTAATTTTGGGCATGGTCGGCATCTTGATTCTTTGCGTGGGCA
>QNVH01000030.1 GCA_004347955.1 Thermoproteota archaeon
GAGCGCTCGTCTATCAGAGAGGGCTGGACATCTGGCCATCTCTCCACAGATATAAAGCCCTTGTGACCAAACCTCTCCCAGAGCTCTTCACAGATGTGAGGNGAGAAGGGAGCCATCAGCTTGATTATGGTCTCAAGGGCGTACCTCACCACGCTCCTGGTCTTCCCATCGTTAGCCTGCGATCCCTTTCTCCTGAGATACCACATTATGTCCTGCTGAAGAATGAAGAACGAGGAGTGTATCGCCTCCCTGACCCGTAGGTTTTCCATGGAGGACGTTGTCTGCTCTATAACGCGCTGAACTCTGCTCAGGAGCCACATGTCCAGTGGGTCGAATCCTTCGACGGCTAGCGGTGGGGCATCACAGTATTTCAACGAGAATTTGTAAAATTCTTGGAGCTTGACCTTCGTGGTCCTTGCCAACGAGTCGCTGAAGTCGGCGTCCTGGAGGAGCTCGGAGGCAGAGAGGATCGAAACTCTCAGGGTGTCAGCACCGTACATCCTTATCGCCTTCCTCAATGGTATAATGTTGCCAAGAGACTTTGACATCTTCTTACCTTCCATGAGGACACTGCCGTTGACAACTATCTGTCTAGGCCACAGTGACGGGGGGAATATTGCGACGTGGTTGAATATGAAGAAGGTCAGGTGGTTGGGAACGAGGTCCCTGCCTGAATGCCTACTATCGAGGGGGTAGAAGTAGAGGAACTCGCTCCGCATCTGCTCCAAAAGGTGCTTGGGGACCTTGAGGGACGATGGATCGCCTAGACCAAGGAAGATATAATCAAAGACTTCTGGCGTTAGGAGCGAAGGGTCGATCTTTGCCTCATTTAGTGTTTTTGCGATTGTGTAGAACGCCATGTAGATCGTTGAGTCGGAGAGGCTCTCTATTATCCAATCCCTGTCCCAAGGAAGCGGGGTGCCCAGACCTGCCCTCCTGGCACATGCTTTCTCCTTGAGCCAGTCAACCACATTCTCAAACTCTTCTCTGAGCTCCTCGGGGAGTATTGACATCTTATTCAGGTGGTCTTTGACGAGAGACTTCCAGTTCGGGTCCCCGTAGTTGATGAACCACTGGTCGCTCATCAGGTTGACCGTTATCTTGGCTCCGCAGCGGCAGTAGATCGGCCCGTTGATTATCTCGTAGAACTTGAATGCCTTGGAGGACCTTATCAGGTCGTTCTTTATCTCTTCCTTAGCCTCACTTACAGGCATCCCAGCGTATCTGCCAGTCTCAGCCCGCATCTCACCTGTATGGAATTCCCGCTGGTACAATTCCTTTGTTGCCTCCTCTGCCTTAGGGTCGAGCTGGTCTCGCACGCCCAGCTTTTGGATGAGATCTACGGTTGGGATTTCCGGAAGGCCAGGGGACCTTACCACCGGTATAGGTTTCAGTGATGAGACTACCCCAGCATCGAGGCCGTATTCCTTTAGTCGCTCCGGATGGTTTTGGAGATCCATTATGGCCAGCAGGTCATATGGCGCGTGTGCTGGGACGGACATGACCACCCCGGTCGCGTTCTCTGGGTCAACGAAGTCCGCGGGGAGAACAGGTATGCGGTCGCCTGTGAGGGGGTTGACCGCGTACTTTCCCACGAGCATTGAGCCCTTCAATTCGCGGATCACTTTGACCCCAGAGGACTGCTCGGAGAATTTCTTTGCTGCGGGCTTGCTGAGGATCAACCTCTCCCCGCCAGCTTCAACTTCCACATAGTCGGACTTTGGGTTTACCCAGATGTTGGTGACGCCGAATATGGTCTCAGGTCTAAGGGTCGCGGCGGGCAGGTAGGACCCGTCCATGATGAACTTGATAGCCACAAACTCCTCGACTTCTGGCTCGGCATCGCCCTTGGTGTCGTGCTGCCCGACTGGATTCCGGCAGGAGGGGCACCAGCCGATTGGGTGTATACCTTTGGTGATATAGCCCCTTGACTTCAATCTGTAGAACTGCCACTCTATGAACTTGCTGTATGCGGGGTCTATGGTGGTGAACTCTCTCCTCCAATCTATGGAGTAGCCCATCTCAATCATCCCGAGTTTTAGGTCGTTGTGGAAGTAGCGGGCAATGTTCAGAGGCGAGTCGAATGTCTTGATGACGTCTTCAGAGACCCCGACGCTTTTGAACTGCTCTATGAGCTCTTTGTCATTTGACTGGATCCTCTTGCTTTGGGCGAGGATGGGAGTCCCGGTGTAGTGAAATGCCATGGGGAGGAGGGTGTTGTAGCCTCTCATCCTTTTGTATCGAGCATACACGTCTGCGAGGGTGTAAGTCCTCGCGTGACCGATGTGCTGGGGCATGTTCGGGTAAGGATAGGCAACTGTCACGTAAAACTTTGGTCGGGACTCGTCCGGGTCAGCCTCAAATATCCTGGACTCGCTCCACCTTCTCTGCCACTTCTCCTCAACCTGTTGGAAGTTTAGTTCTAGGTCAGGGTTAGTGGACAAAATAACCACCAAACCAGAATCATTGGCTCTTACTTCTGTTCGGACCCTCTATTATGTTTTTTATAGACTGGATAGATTCTTCAAAGCGATCGAGGCTCTCCAATGGGACCCTTCCCTGTCCTACGTCTGGCCTACCTCCACCCCTGCCACCCATAGCTCTTGTGAAGACCTCGGTGATTTTTCCCGCATTCAAGCCCCTGCCAACAGCACCCTCTCCAGCCATAGAAACCACGCTGCCATCTGCCCTGGATACCAGGACTGCCAACGCGTCGCGGTCCCTCTCGACAATTTGGGAGGCTACCGGGATTAAGTCCTCGGCAGATAGACCATCCAGTAAGCCTTTTATGAGTTTTGTCTCCCCTATCTTCTCGGCTTTGAGGTAGAGATCTTCGGACAGCCAGTTCGCCAGAATCTTCCTCAGGCGCTCTATCTGCCTCTTGGAGGCGGAGAGGTCCTCCATAAGCTTGGAGGCAGCCTTGTCCACCCGCTCAGCAGGGGTGTTCAGGATCTTCGAGATCTCTTGAAGNGCAGACTCCTGCGTGTGTATGAAGCGTANGGCTTGCTCGCCCGAAACGAATTCTATCCGCTCTATGCCGTCCTGAATGCGTTCTGACCGAATTATCTTGATCAATCCGATCTCTCCGGTGTTTGAGCAGTGTATGCCCCCGCATGCCTCAGCGTCCCAGTCCTCAATCTCCACGACGCGGATTGTTGGTCCTTGGACCACGCCGCCCTGATAGAGGCGCATACCAAACCTCTGTTCTGCCTTGTTGCGATCCACAAAGTATGCCCTGATCGGTCTACACTCTTGAACGATTTTGTTTGCGAGGACTTCGATTTCCCTGAGCTGGGATGGAGAGACCTTCTCGAAGTGGGAGATGTCGAGGCGACTCTTGTCCACGCTCTTCTGTGCGCCCTCCTGCCAAACATGATCCCCAAGCACCCTCCTTGCGGCTCCAAGCAGGATGTGTGTGGAGGAGTGGTGCCTCATCAAGGCGACCCGCCTGTCCCAGTCAACCAGACATTCCACAGGAGTTCCTTCTTTTATGGGCGCGACCTCCTCGACGAAGTGGACAACTATTCCGCGGGATTTTTGAACGTTAAGCACTTTGACCTCCCGCCCGTCTAAAAGGAGGTAGCCCGTATCATTGAGCTGCCCGCCGCCCTCAGGGTAAAATATTGTCCTGTCCAAGATCACGCGGGTCTTATCGGAGTAAAGCACTTTTGCCCTGAGTCGCTTTGTCTTCGGCTCGGAGTAATACACCAGCTCTGTAGGGGGGAGTGGAGGCAGACCCTGTAGTATGTCTTCGCNTTCCTTCTTGGGGGGTTGCGCTGAGGAGTGGATCTCGGCCACAATGGTATCAAAAGTGTCGGGAATCTCGACCTTTATGCCTTGGGGTTCAGAGACTGCCTTCACGATCTCGGGTGGCAAACCGTGCGAGTCGTAGAGTTGGACTAACTGGTTTAAGGGTAGAGTCCCGCGCCTCCTTATCTCTGGATCTCTTATGATGCGCAGGACAAGGCTCTTGCCCTGGTCAATTGTCCGGGCGTAGCGCGTGACCTCAAGGTCCGCGACCTTGACTATGTATTCCAGGTTTTCAGCCAGCTCAGGAAACTGGTCGCTCCAGTAGCGGACCTGCATAGCCAATAGCTCGGAGAGTGGCTGGGATATGCGGGCGTAGTCCATCATGCGCTTGACCCTTCTTATCATCAGTCGAGCAAGATACCCAGCCTGTACGTTAGAGGGCACAATGCCATCGCCCAGCATGAAAGCGATCGTCTTCGTGTGGTCGAGGATCGCCATTAAGATCTCAAAGGGTTTCAGCTGCGAGTCCAAGGTCGTTGGATCCATACCTAAGGCTGACGCGACTCGTTCCCTGGCTGCCCTTATTGACCCCTCATCGACTATGTTCATCATGCCAGCGAACCTCGTGGCCTCAGCCAGGACCTTCTGGTCGGGTCTCTCTATACCAGAGATCTTGAGAAATTCATCGAAAAGTCGCCCGTATATCGCCTCAAACCCGGTCGGCGTCCCCTGGGAGATCCAGGTGAAGCGCTCCAGTCCATAGCCGGTGTCAACTATCCTAAGGGGGAGTTCGCGATAGGAGCCGTTAATTTTCCTGTATTGCATGAATACAAGTGTGGAGAGCTCGAGACCGCGGACGATGCCCTCGAGATCTGGACCCGCATCGCCTCCGCCCTCCCACCAGTGCTCTATGTAGGTTATCTCCTCTCCCGGGATTCCGAGATCTTTTGTGAGGAACTCATGGTGATATGAGACCGTCTCTTCCTTCCAGTATATCTGATTCTCCTTGGAAGAGAATGCGTGGTGTGCCATCATCTCGAATATGGTGAGGTGCCGCCCCCCGGTCTTTCCCACATTGTCAAGATCGTTCATCCTTATGCAAGGCTGGGAGATGGTCAGCGGGTTGAATGGAGGGGGTACCTCCCCGCTAGTCACGTGGGGTTGGAAGCAGGCTATAGAGGCGATTGTGAGGAATATATCGTCTCTCCACCTAGCCACAACTGGATACCGCCTAACCCTCGCGTGCCCCCTCTTCTCGAAGAAGGAGAGGAACGCCTCACGCATCTCTTTTATGGTGAAAGATCTCTTAGTCGGGGGGCTATTTATAAAGGAGTATGGAACGCAAGGCGAGTCGCCGCACAGTTCTTGTTCAGGGTCTAGTGTCCAAAAGTTCCTTTTGCATATTTTACATTGCCTCCTTGTAAAGCCGTTTTCCAAAAAGAATTGGAGGCGGTAGGCTTCGGGTCCGGCTATCAAATTAGATCATCCCAAAACAGAATGTTGTGGTTTTCAAGGATCGTTTGAAAAGGCTATAAAGCTTTGGATGACCCTTCGTATAGAAAATTTGGCGTAGGGAGGGTTTTTGAATTTAAACCCATCCCCGATTAGCCGAAGAGGGCACCGAGCCCTTCAACGGTCTCTTCTTCAGCTGCCGCTTCCTTCTTCTCTTCCTTCTTCTCCTCCTTTGCTTCTGCTGCAGGGGCAGGCTGGGGTGCTGCCGCGGCGGGAGCCGCCACCATTGGCACTGCTGCGGACTTTATCACCTCGTCTATGTTTATCTCGCTGAGCGCTGCCACAAGTGCCTTGACCCTAGCAGCATCAACGCTTATTCCAGACGCTGAGAGAACCTTTGTGAGGTTCTCCTCGTTTATCGGCTGCTTGGCGTTGTGAAGGAGCAGACCAGCGTAAATATACTCGATTTTAATCACCCCCAACAAGGCGTTTTTTATAGGAAACTTTTATACTTAAATCCTTCGCCTCCTAGTTTATGGAGAGGTCTGGATGTTTCTTNGAGATTGTCTCTGCCAGCGCTCTGCCCTGCAACTCNGCTAGCGAGAGGATCTCGCGTATAGTCTCTGGCGTAGGTATGCCAGNNCTNACAGCGAGCGTCTTGGCATTGTTATAGGCCTTCGCAAGCAGTAGCGGGACAGTCTCCTTTGTCGGGTATGCTGTGTTCAGCGAGAGGTTCACGGCATATTGTACAGCGGTCGCGATCTCTGAGCGGTATTTGTCTATGTCTATCGATAGAAGATCTCCTGGTATAACCACACCATCGTATGCCACCTTGAGTTTTATGCCGACCATTATGGGCTTGAGCCCTAGTTTGTTCAGGAGGTCTGCAATGTCTGCCGAGATGACCTCGCCCTTCTTCACCACGACCGTNTCCTTTGCGATCCAGACTGAGCCGTCTTGGATCTTGGTGGGGATCTTTGCGGCACCGAACTTGCTAAGTATCGGTCCTGGCTGGAGACCGGTGTTCCCGGCGCTCACCACAATATCATCTGGTGCCACGTCGCCTGGGGAGGCTGCGGACGGAACCTTGTTCTTTTCGAACATCAGGTATAGCTTGAACG
Source organism: Thermoproteota archaeon (assembly GCA_004347955.1). Taxonomy (GTDB): domain Archaea; phylum Thermoproteota; class Methanomethylicia; order Methanomethylicales; family Methanomethylicaceae; genus WYZ-LMO10. The sequence goes on from QNVH01000030.1 coordinate 6,324, forward strand.
GGTTCTTGTTTGAGAGTATTAATGCGTTCTGGCCGGTTAGGTACTTGTATATTTCCTCAAGGTTTTGGAATTTCCCGCCCAAGTTCTGGAGGGCCTTTTTGATTAGAGTGTTCTTTGCAACGCATATCTCCAAATCGTCCTTGAATTTCTTCCTTAGCACCTGAAGCTGGTGAGCTTTGAGGGCGCGAAGGTCGGCTATGGCAAATACGGTGTACTTATTCAGGAGGTTTTCGAGCTTCTCGACAACGGACTTCTTCTTCTCGAGGGTTTTTCTTGGCAATAGCACCACCTCATCTCAGTTTCACGGGCTTGCCCATAGTCGTTTTTACAACGATAGAGGAGAGGAACTGGTCGAGCTTTATTCTCCGCTCTATGGCGCTAAGTACTGCCATTATGTTCTCGGCGATGCTCTTCGAGTCCATTTCCTCAGAGCCTATCCTGCATCTAATTGTAGGTTGGTCGCGGATCCTTATCCTGACAGAGTTCCGGTACTTCTTGATGAGTGAATCGATGTTTGCGGTAGGCGGGACTGGATCCGGCATCTTCCCCCTTGGACCGAGCACTGGACCAAGGATCTTTCCGACTGTAGCCATCAAGTCAGTCCTCGCGGCAAAGAAGTCGTAGGTCTCGGCTAGCTTCTTTATGGCTTTTTTGTTACCGGCATACTGCTCGAGATCCTGTTTAGTTAGGACAAGGTCAGCACCTGCCTGCTTAGCTTTGGTCACAAGGTCTCCGTCGGCAATGACACAAACCTTTATATCCTTTCCAACCGGGTGCGGGAGTGAAACGACCTCGTTTATCCTGTTCTCCGGCGCCTTGACATCAAGACCCTTGAAGTTGACAAAGAGCTCGACAGCCTGTACGAAGTTACGTTTCTTAGAGCTCTTTTTTGCATCCTCAACTAGAGTAGTGAGTTTTTGAAGGTCAAACTGCATGTCACTGTGCCTCCATCTTCTTTATGAGATCGTCGTAGACTCCAGAATCGATCTCCTTCTGGACTTCGCGCGGGTCCTTACCGGCTACGGTAACGCCGATGCTAACACAGGTACCAAGAACCTCTTTGAGGCACGACTTCAGGGTCTTTGCGACTGAGAGAGGATAACGGGTCTTGGCAATTTTGAGGGCGGCTTCTATACTGAGGTCTCCCACCTTCTCCGCCTTGGCGTTGCTGGAGCACTTCTGCAACTTTAGCTCCTTGACTATCAAGGCGGTGGTGGTGGGCACACCGACCTCGACCTCAAATTCCTTGGTATCTGGGTCGGCGATTACCTTTACCGGAACTTTCATTCCTTCGAACTCCTTGGTCTTCTCATTTATGGTGTTGACTACCTGGAGGATGTTAAGGCCAATAGGACCCAGTGAAGGACCTATTGGTGGTCCACCGGTAGCCTTTCCACCATCTACCAAGAAGTTGAAGGTCTTCTTAGTTCCCAATCTTACTCCTCCTCTAACTTGGAAAAGGCTTCAAAGATGTCGGTCTTCTGCTCCTTCTCCGACTCCTTCGCCTCGGGCTTTGGTGCCTCGGCGCGGGATATGACCTTAACCTGTTCCGCGTGAATGGTTATTGGGAGCGTGTAGGGCGCCTCTAGGAGTTCTAGTGTGACCTCTGCCTTTGCTCGATCGACCCTAGTGACTTTCGCCTGCATGCCCTTGAAAGGACCAGAGACGATCTCGACCTTGTCGTTGACCTCAATAACTTCGACGACGGGCTTTGGCATTATGAAACGCATTATGTCTTCGAACTCGACTTTGCCTGCTACCCACCCCTTAACGTGTTTTATCTCCTCAATTGCTAGATTGACGATGTTCGGACCGCTCGCCTCAATGAAGACGTACCCGCTCACGTCTGGCGGGGATATGATTGCCTTCACAGGTATATTCTTGGCAATGCAGCGGCGTTCTATCAGCAGTGCAACATTCTTCTCCTGTCCCGCGGTGGTCCGTATGGCGAATATTCTGGAAGGCGCGGTCTGCGCTGAGGACATAGGTCAGCCTCCTGAGTGCATGATGAGGGTTGAGATGAGTTGTATTATGAAGCCAAATACGCCGACTCCGATCATGCCCAAGAAGCAGATCCTGAGCGATAGCTTAAACTCGTCCATGTCAGGTTTCCTTGAAAGCTTCAGGACCTTTGCCATTGAGCGTAGAGAGTCGGAGAGAGTCATTTGGTATCATCTGCCTATTTCCATAAGAGCAAAAGGGAGAAAGATAAGGTTCAATTTAAAGCTTTCCACAAAAAATACAGGCTATGATTGGGGGACAGGATTTTGCCAGAAAGGGGAAGGGGCGCCAGTCTCCCGGGCTTATGTTGTAGGGGGAGACATTTGAAGAGGATTATTGAGGAAAAAGGATTGAGGTTCTTCTGACAGTGCGTGAGGTGCACGTTTACTAAACCTTTACCAACTCGATGCCTTCTATGGTTTTAATGGACTCCTTGTATTTTGAAGGTGTGCCCTTCCAGTCAACGTAGGCTTTCGAGCACTTGCCAAAGGTCCTTTCCATGCAAACTTTGATCATGCCAGGGTCCATTCCCTCATTCATTGCGTACTTCGGGATTATGTGACCGATCATGGCGCCTTCATTCAACATGAGGTTGGTAAACTTCTCGGAGTAGTGCCCCCCACCCACACCGATCGCGCATTCGCCAAACTTCGGGTACGATTTTATTGAATTGGAGACAGCCTTTGCTACTGCCCTTCCAAGTAGATCATCCTTCCACGCTGTTTCGTCGCTCCCTATCTCTATGAAGGTTATGGGCGCCGGGAGGCTAGTTGGACCGTGGTGCGTCGCCTCCACAGAAACAGGAACATCTAGACCTAGCATGTTGGATGCGCGCTTAAGCTCCTGCAGGAGGCGGGTTTGGAGGCAGGGGTTAGAGATTGCGACCTCTTTTGGTCTTCCGCCAAAATCAGCGTGGTTGCAAAGGTTCCCAGGGGTATGGACGGTAAGGCAGCGGATCCCAGATTCGCTCTTATGCCTTGAGAGGCAGAGGATCCACTCTGCGTTGGGGGCAGGCATGGACATGCTGATGAGAGGCGAGTCTATGCCGATTAGGTAGAAATCGTCGTGTGAGTATGCCAGAGAGGACCCAAGGGGCACCTCTTTGAATGAGAGTTCGCAAAGAAGGTGGGAGGAGATGTTCACGCCAGCAGGGTCAGCCTTTGAGTAGACCAAGAGTTTCAACAGAGGCACCGAAGTGACTAGATCAGTAGAGCCATAATACCTTTTTGTGCGTGAAGTCTATTTTCAGCCTGATCCCACACGACTGAGTTCTTGCCGTCAATAACCTCATCTGTTATCTCTTGACCCCTGTGGGCGGGCAAGCAGTGCATGACTATTACGTCTGGCGGCGCGTGGCTCAGCAGGTCTGAGTTGACTTGGTAGGGTCGGAAGGCGAGCATCCTCTCCTCCTTCTCGGCCTCCTGTCCCATAGAGACCCAAACGTCGGTGTAGATCACATCGGCATCTTTAACCGCGACCTTCGGATCTTCCACTAAGGTCAGGGAGGCACCTTTAGCCGCGCCCTTCTTTATTGAGTCGGCATAGGATTGAGAGATCTGGTACTTATTGGGAGAGGCGATCGTCATATTCCCTCCAAGCTTGAGCACAGCCTCGGCGAGCGACCTGCAAACGTTGTTATTGCCGTCGCCCACAAACACAACATTTGTGCCCTCGANCTTTCCCTTCTTCTCGATTATGGTGAGGCAGTCACCCAAGGCTTGGCATGGGTGTGCTAAGTCGCTGAGGGCATTGATCACAGGGGCGCGCGCGTTTTCGGCCATTATCTCCAGGTCGGTGTGTTTGAAGACCCTCGCAACAATTCCATCCGCATATGCATCGAAGGTCCTTGCGGTGTCTGCAATCGTCTCACCCCTCCCGAGCTGCAGGTCATTCCAGTTCAGGTATATTGGGTGACCACCAAGTTGGTGAACGCCAACGTCAAACGATAGGCGAGTTCGGGTGGAGGGCTTCTGGAATAGTAGGATCACAGTCTTGCCACTAAGATAGGGTCTGATGTAGTTCCCACACTTTACATCGTGCTTCATACTAATGGAGAGTTCGAGTATCTTCTCTATCTCCTCCTTAGTGTAGTCGGAAAGTGTTAACAGGTCCCTTCCTTTCATTGTTCTCATTAGATTCACCTTTTGAGGTTTTTTCAATAAAAAAGGTTGCTTAAAACTTTTACGCTAAAAAAACTGCACATTTACTAAACATAATTTATTTTTTATTGGTTTTTGATAAGATATTTTTAATTACCCACTCCGGGTCGAAGGTTATGAGATCCTCATATCCTTGACCTGTGCCAAGAAAGAATATGGGCTTTTTGATTATGTTTGATATAGATATGGCGGCGCCGCCCTTCGAGTCCGCGTCTACCTTTGTGAGGATAACACCATCCAAAGGNACGAACTTGTTGAACTCCTGGGCCTGCTGCAGGGCGTCATTTCCAGTCAGCGAATCGCCAACAAAGATTGTTAGATCGGGTTTGGCAACCCGGTAAATCTTCTGCAACTCGTCCATCAGTCCTCGGTCAGTCTGCATTCTGCCCGCGGTGTCTATGAGGACGGCGTCTATCTGGTTTGACCTGGCGTANGATATGGCATCGTAAGCCACGGCAGCAGGGTCTGCGCCGTACTTGTGCTTTATTACCTTGATGCCTAGCCGCTTAGCGTGTACATCGAGTTGCTCCTCTGAGCCTGCCCTAAAAGTGTCACTGCATGAGAAGACTACCTTAAGCCCCCTATCCATCAGGTATTTCCCGACTTTTGCTATCGTTGTGGTCTTCCCGGTGCCATTTATGCCCACAAACATTATGACGAACGGTTTCTTTGATGTGACCAGTGAGAGGATATCAGCGGAAGTCAAGCCCTCTCTCAATAATGAGCGAAAGGTCTCTTCTACCAAGGGGGAGATGTCCTCGAAACGGCTCACTTTTCTGCCAAGAAGGGCAGACTTCAGCCTAGATACGAATTCCTCAGCGACTGGCAGGGCAACATCGCACTCCAGCAGCGCTACCTGGAACTCCCAGAGGTAGGACTCCAGGTCTCTCTCGGAGATGGATTTTGTGGAGATCCCTTCCAAGAGAGAAGAGAAAGCGCTCTTCAGGCGGTCAAACAAGAGTTACGCCTTCCCGGACGCCTCTATTTGGGAGTAGAGCTGGTCGATCCTTGCCTGGAGCTGGTCCAATCTTGCGGCGACTTGGAGGTACTGGTTTTGCAGGGAAGAGATCTGCATCTGCGCCTTCTTTATCCGGTCCTCTATGTCTGATATTGCGGTGTCGATGCTCTTTTCAATGGATATGCCAGACCCCACGCCCACCACTACGGTTTTTACATCTTGGAGGAAGGCCCTTATGTAGTTCCCAGCCCCTATGTGTATCAGAGTCTCCGCCTTGCCCTCCCTGTTTTTGATCTCGTACAGCGAAGCCTTGCTGAGGGTCAACTCTGCAAGGGCACCTGTTGTGAACTCTATCTGCTGACGCAAGACGTCTGCATAAGCCTTGAGGTTGGAGAACTCTACAAGTAGCGGATCGAGCTCTTCCTTGGGCGTCAAGGGCTTTGCGGGGCGGGGGGAGGAGCTCATCTTTATGCACCGACCTGCTCTTCCACGGCTTCTATCTTTATTTGGAACCTCTTCAATTTATGGTTTCCACCAAGAGTGCTCAGGACCTTCTCGATCGCCCATTCTCTCTTCGGTGCAGTTACCTGTTTCTTAAAGTTAACCCAGTTTATCCCCATTTTTGCCTTTCCCTTAACTATGAAGGTCTTGCTCATATACATCACCCAATCAAACCTAATGATGCCTCGATGTGTGCCATTTCAGGACCGGTGGTAGCCTCGCCCACCACCACACCATACGAGTTTGCCAGCATACCCACCCTAAGGTAAGGGTAGCCGCAGTTAACGGTAGAGATGTTAACGGGGATATTAAAAATTTCCTCAAGTTTCTTTACCTCTTCATCGGTGGTCTGAGGGTGACAAAGCATGGCCTTGTTGTTCGTGACTGCACATACACCTGGGAGGGATAATCCTGCAATGTTAACCTCATAAACCTCCACACCAAGGGTTTTTGAGAGGAGGGATTTCAGTTCAGGATCTGCCCCGACGCCAACTGCGGCAACGGAGTCGTTAACGAGGACCATATTCCCCAAGGCGTTCTTCTTTCC
>QNVH01000031.1 GCA_004347955.1 Thermoproteota archaeon
CTTGATGATCTGCATTACAGATCACGCCGCCAACTTCACCATTAATTTATATTTGAATATTTTCATATCATTCATAGGATGATACGTATGTCAGAAGGGGAGGTTTTGAGGGTACTGAGGGATTGTGGGCTCACCGAGACAGAGGCAAAGGTTTACCTGGCGCTGATAAAAGGCAGAGGAGATGCCAAGGAGATCAGCGAGAGGAGCAAGGTCCCATACAGCAAGATACATACGGTTTTGGCTAGCCTCCAGGAGAAGTCGCTGATTACGGCATCAAGTGAAAGACCCACCATTTACTCCGCCAAGAGCGTGGGTGAGGGGCTCGGCGAGTACAAGATCCAGCTGCAGAAGGGAATAGAGGAGTCTTTCAAAAGGGCGGAGCTCGTATTGAGGGCAATGCAGGGAGAGCCCGAGAAGTCTGACATCTGGATAATAAAGAGTGGCGAAGAGATCTTGAGCAAGGCCTATCAGATGCTCAGGATGGCTAGGAAGGGCGTGAAGCTTGCGTTGCCTGTCTTGCCAGAGTGGCTGAGTGATGAGATCCTGCCTGTTCTGATGAGGCTGAGGGCTCAGCAGGTTGAGGTTAACATGCTGGTGACAAAGGACGCCAGTAAAGAAACGATCCAAAGGCTGTCCGGACTTTCAACAGTGAGAAGCAGAGACAAGATGTTTGGAGGGGGGCTGATTGTGGACGATGCGGAGGTCATGCTGTTCATAGGAGGTAGCGAGGGCGCGATGGGTACTGCCATTTGGGCAAGCCACCCCGGCCTGGTACAGCTTGCCAGCACCTACTTTGACTTTTTGTGGGCGGGCTCGGAGGCGCCCTGAGTCTTCATTGGTATCAAGCCGCCCCGCTCTATGGTGAAGTAGTGCCAAATTGTGTCGTGTACGGCACCCTTCATCTTCCTCACGCGCAGCTGTCTTGCCAACAGGCCCTGCTGGGCCAGTAATGGATCGAACCGGAAATCTATTATCCCATCTACAAGGTAATCGATCATGGCAGCGAACTCGTCTATTGATTTCAAGCCTATATGGTAAGTTGCAAAGATCGGGATGCCCATCATCTTGCAGAACTCGGCTCTCCAATTCTTGACGGTCTCGAGAGTTGAGGTGGGCTCGCTGATGGTGAAGAACTCTGTGAGGGAGTCGATGAATATGGTACCCTTCCCTTCTATACCCTCTGCTGTGGAGAGGAGTGTGCCTGTCAGCTCGTGGTGGTCCTTTGGGTTCTGGACTATGCGAATGCCCTCTGTAGGCTTGGGCTGGGTCCTTGCCCTGAAGGAGAAGCAGTCCACGATCCGGAGTATGTTATTTGCCAAAGCCCCGCGAACCTCATAGCCGAGGCGCAGGAAGTTGTTTATTATCGATGACGGGCTATCGTCGAACGTCACGAAGATGCACGGTTCGCCGAGCCTTATCCTGGTCCCTGCTGCTTGGGCTATTGCGACGGACTTGCCAGTTCCCCCCTCCCCGAAGAGGAGTACAAAGCTGTTCCTCGGAATGCCGTCTGGCAGGAGAGAATCTATCATGGGGATTCCTAAAGTAATGTATGACATATGGCTTCAACGCTTTAATTTTGTGGCTCCTTGCTTAAAAACAAGACCTTTTTTTGGCTCAGTTTTATAGGAACGATAATTCAACTAATGATTAAAATTAATGATTTTGTAAAAATGACAATTAAAAAGAAAAATATAATAATCCCCATTTTGAACTCTATCGATATTAATTGGAGGGTTTTCGTTGGCCAAAAATGGAAAGAGGATTTTGGTTGCCCTTGGTGGCAATGCTATAAAGCAGGCACATGAGAAGGGTACAGCGGAGGAGCAGTTCAGGAACGTGTACACTACAGCAAAGCACCTAGTGAATATGATAGAGCATTTGGGAAGGGACGACAGGCTCATAATAACACACGGCAACGGTCCCCAGGCGGGGAACTTGGCGCTCCAGCAAGACATCGCTAAAGATGTGGTGCCGCCTCAGCCTCTGGACGTCGTGGGTGCCATGACACAGGGGCATAGGTTACATGCTCCAGCAGTGCCTAGAGAACATAATGATGGAGAAGGGCTTGAAGGTCCCAGTAGTCGCCATAGTCAATCAGGTGCTGGTGGATAAAAACGACCCAGAATTCTTTGGCGAGAATGCCTCGAAGCCGGTGGGCAACTTCCTGACAGAGGAAGAGGCCATGAGGATGAAGGCGGAGAAAGGGTGGATAGTGAAGAAGGTCAAGCCAAATGCGCCAAAGCCCTGGAGGAGGGTTGTTCCATCTCCAGACCCTATCGCAAATGTTGAGGCAGACGTCATAAAGATACTCGTGAACTCTGGAGTCGTCGTCATAGCCTCGGGGGGCGGGGGGATCCCCGTCATAAAGGAGAATGGAAGGCTGGTGGGCGTCGAGGCTGTTATAGACAAGGACCTGGCAGGGGAGAGGCTCGCGGAGGTCGTGGAGGCAGACATATTCCTGATATTGACTGACGTGGAGAAGGCAAAGCTGAACTTTGGAAAGCCCAACGAGAAGGAGATCGACAGGATGACGGTCTCGGAGGCGAAGAAGTACCTCGCAGAAGGGCACTTCCTCCCCGGCAGCATGGGACCTAAGGTTAAGGCTTGCATAAGGTTCCTGGAGTGGGGAGGCAAAGAGGCGATAATAACCTCGCTGGACAAGGCTGTGGACGCGCTGGAAGGGAAGACAGGCACTCACATAGTGAAGGACTAGCTTTGGGCTCTGGTCTGATGTCACACTTCATCCTTTAGTCCGAAATACCAGCACTCATCATAGCCCAATTATCTTAACACTTATTTTTTTTAATAAACTTGACGGAAAGTGCAAAAGGTTTATTAGAAATGGGCACTAATAATTGGATGGACAATCCGTCCATATGGTGTCATCTCACCCACCATATTTTTCTACAGTTAGGGGTCAAAATCGGCCAAGGTAACGGGTAGTTTTGGGCTCTGACCAGCGCCCTGCCGATAAGGTTAAAACAGGCAATATTTTATAGATATAAAATACTGGTGGTAGTGATGTCGATTAAGGTTGCCATAGTAGGTGTCGGTAACTGCGCATCAGCCTTGGTCCAAGGGGCTTATTTCTACAGAGATGCGCCCGAGGACAGAGAGATACCAGGGCTTTTACATGTCAACATGGGAGGGTATCGTGTCAAAGATATAGAGTTTGTGGCGGCCTTCGATGTTGACGCCAACAAGGTAGGCAAAGACCTCTCAGAGGCGATATTCACGAGGCCGAACAACACAAGGAAGTTCTGCGATGTTCCAAAGCTTGGGGTTACCGTAAAGAAGGGACCCGTCATGGACGGTTTGGGGAAGTATCTCAAGGAGTTCTTGACAGTGAGTGAGGAGGAGCCCGTAGATGTTGCAGAGGAGTTGAAGAGATCTGGGGCAGAGGTTGTTGTGAACTACCTGCCAGTGGGCTCTGAGCAGGCAGTTAGGTGGTACGCTGAGGAGGCTATTAAGGCGGGTTGCGCCTTTGTGAACTGCATGCCAGTATTCATAGCTTCTGATGAGTCATGGCAGAAGAAGTTCGCAGAAAAGAATCTGCCCGTGGCTGGGGACGACGTTATGAGCCAACTGGGGGCAACAGTACTGCACAAGACAATCGCCAAGCTCATGGTAGACAGAGGGGTTAGGATAACTGAGAGTTACCAGCTGAACATAGGTGGCGACACTGACTTCTTGAACATGCTAGAGGAGGCACGCCTGGTCTCGAAGAGGATAAGCAAGACTTCTGCTGTCCAAGCAATGATCCCATACGACATACCCCTGAGGATCGGACCCTCCGACTATGTCCAATTCCTCGATAATAAGAAGATCTGCTACATCTACATCAAGGGGGAGTATTTCGGGGGGACTCCAGTTCAGGTTGACGTAAAGCTAGACGTGTGGGACGCGCCGAATAGCGGCGGGGTAGTGATAGACGTGATAAGGGCATGCAAGATCGCATTGGACAGAGGAATATCAGGGCCGCTCATCAGTGCCTCGGCTTTCGCATTCAAGCACCCACCCCAGCAGATGCCTTACGAGGCCGCAAAGAGGTGTTTTGAGGAGTTCATAGAGGGTAAAAGGGAAAGGTAGGGCTCGCGGAGGTTTTAACAAGTGTTTAGTTTAGCTTTTTAAAAATAAAAATATTTTTAATTTTGCAAGAAATTTGTAAAAAATTAATAATAAAAAATAAAAAAAGTTATGGAGTAGGTACAACTGACCTTCCCGAGAACCTTATAGCCTCTGCGGCGTTGTCTGGCTTAATCTCGAATGCAAAAGGCCGCTCGCACCACCAGAACTTTTGAGCTTTGTCCTCCCTGTAGTAGGGGCAGATCGGGCAGCACTTTGCCTCAAGCTTCAGCAGATACCAGATTGGTGGAGCCTCGTCTGACGGATAGCTCTTCTGCGGCCAAGGTTTCTCCTTTGAGACGTAGCCAGGGCACTTCGGGCTTACCCTGGGCTCTTGGTTCAGGATGTTCTTATATTCTGGACATAATATGCAGCATGGCATTTTATTTACCCCCTATCTCCTTCCTCCCATTGTCAGAGCCATAATGCCCTTCTGTCCGTGTAGCCTGTTCTCAGCCTCGTCCACCGAGACGGACCATCTGTTGGAGAAGATCACTTCGGGTTCCACTTCAAGACCAACGTCGGCAGGCAGGCAGTGCATCCAGATGCTGTTCTTGCGAGTCCTGTCCATCAGCTCGGGGGTGGTCTTCCATGCAGCGAGGTTGTGGGTCCTCTTGTACTCCTCGTGGAGCTTCTCGTCGTAGCCTCCTGCCTTCAGGAGCTCCCAGCTGCACCATCCCTTTGGATAGACCACAAGGGCGTCCTCGAATGCTTCTTCCATGCTGTGAACGATCTCGAACTTCGTGCCATACTGGTCGGCGAGCTTTCTGGTGTATTCCTCCACGGCTGGGTCCAAGTTGAATTTCTCTGGGTAGGCCAAGGTGACGTCCATCTGGAGGAGTCTTGTGAAGAAGATTATGTTTGTCTGTGGAACTGCCACCGGTTTCCAAGCGCCAGGGCTGTTGGCATAGCACATGACAAACTTCTTTCCTCTTAGGCTCCTGGCATTGTATTTCTCTATCACAGTCATAATATCCGCGACGCCTTGGCATGGGTGCCACATGTCGCACTCCATATTTATCACAGGCACCGTTGAGGCCTTGGCATACTCCCTCATTGTGAGGTTGCCCTCTCCATAGTACTGGCCCTTCACGTACCTCCTTATTGCGATCCCGTCGCACATCCTGCTCATGATGGCGGCGGTCTCGTAGATAGTTTCACCATGGGTTATCTGGAGCTTTCCGGGATCCAAATCGTATGCTACGCCGCCGAGCTGAGTAATACCTGTAATGAAGGAGGACCTGGTTCTCGTCGAGGGGTTGAAGAACAACGTAAATAGCGACTTACCTTTGCAGAGGTGGTCGTGTCGCTGTCCCATCGCATACTCCCTTTTGAGGTCGAAGGAGACGTCCAACACTGTCCAAAGCTCTTCGTCACTCCATTCTATCTCGGGAGCTATCCAGTGTTTTCCATGAAGTTCTGTTTTTACCAAATATCTCCCTCCAAGTTTTGCTGGAATTGGGTATTGAGGTTTGGTTTAATAATGCTTTCGCGAGGATTAGGGGAAACTATCACAAACAAAAAAAAGAGGTTAGTTTAAGGGCTGGTGCTTCCCTCTTGGGACGAACTTGCCCGCGCCCTTCTTACCGACAAACTCCCTGTTGTATACTACTGGTTTGCCCCTCACGAATACGTGAACGGGCATGCCCTTGACTTTGATCCCCTCGTATATGGAGTAGTCGATCCTCGAGTGGAGGTTCTCCTGGCTAAGCTCCATCTCTAAGTCTGGGTCGAATACGATTATGTCTGCATCGCTGCCCACGTTCAGGGTACCCTTCCTTGGATATAGACCGAAGAGCTTTGCCGGGTTGTAGGAGACCACCTCTACGAGTTTATTCAAGGATATCCTGTTTTTGGAAACGCCCTCGCTGTAGAGGAGAGGGATCATGGTCTCTGTGCCAGGAACTCCGTTAGGAACCTTAGTGAAGTTGTCTTTTCCAAGGTCCTTCTGGGCGTCCGTGAATGTGCAATGATCGGTTGCCACTGTGCTCAGCGTGCCATTTGCGAGCCCCTCCCAGAGGGCCTCATTGTCTGCCTTGCTCCTCAGAGGAGGAGACATTATGTACCTCCTGCCCTTCGGCGAGAGGTACTTCTCATCGGTGAGCACGAGGTAATGGGGGCACGTCTCCCCGTACAAGTTCGAGTAGAGCTTCTTCATCCTTGAAAGCTCAGCCACACCCTCCTTTGTAGACATGTGCACAATGTAGAGGTTCCCGCCTGCGGCTGCTGCCAGCGCCAGACCCCTGTGGACAGCCTCGCCCTCAACGAAGTTTGGTCTGCTCTTTGCGTGGTACTCCGCGGATAGCTTTCCCAAGGAGACATAGCGCTCTATTAGGAGCTCCAAGACAGAGTTGTTCTCGGCATGTAGCTGGACCAAGAACCCGAGTCTCCGGCTCTCCTCCAACATCCTGTATATCCTGCCATCGTCGCTCATCAGACCCTCCTTTCTGTAGGGCATGAAGAGCTTGAAGCTTGAGACCCCAGCCTCGAGGACCTTGGGGATCTCTTTGACCAAGTCTTCAGTTAGGTTTGTCACAGCCACGTGGATCCCATAATCAATAACCACTTTGGGGTCTGCCTTGCCCCTCCACAGAGATATGGTCTCCAGAATGTTTTGTCCTTCGGCTGTATTGCGAAGTCCAAAATTGTGGTAACACCACCAAATGCGGCTGCGATCGTCCCGTACTCAAAGTCGTCGACTGTGGTGGTTCCCATGAAAGGCATTTCCATGTGGGTGTGGGCGTCTATGCCCCCAGGCATCACATACTTGCCTGAGGCGTCCACGACCTCCTGCGCCTTTTCGGTGATGTTTGAAGCGATGGTCACGATCTTGCCGTCTTTCACGCCGATATCTGCTTTGAAGGTGTCCTTTGGGGTTACAATGGTTCCGTTCTTTATTAATAAGTCCATTATAAAGCCTCCAATATTAATATAGAAAAAGTGGTGTTTAAACGCTTGCCTATTTTGTGACTTTCTTCCATGTTATGCATCCTGGCACTGGGCAGAGGTGCGTGCACAGGGAGCAGGCGTCGCACTTCTCCTCGTCGACCTCGGCTGCTTTTCCTTGCTCGAACTTTATCGCCTGGTACCCTCCATCGCGGCATGCTACATAGCAGAGACCGCACTTTATGCAAAGGTCCTTGTTGATGCTGGCCACAACCGTGTAATCCTTGTTGAGCTTTGACCAGGCAGTCAGTCTGGGGAGAGTCTTCCCGATGATCTCGTTCACAGAGGAGAGACCCTTGTCGGCGAGGTAATTGGTGAGGCCGTCGACGAAGTCAGAAATTATCCGGTAGCCCCTCCACATCACCGCCGTGCAGACCTGGACACAGCCCGCACCCACGAGGAGGTATTCAACAGCGTCCTTCCAAGTAGTTATTCCCCCTATCCCAGAGACGGGGATGTTAGTTGCCTGAGCGATCTGGGCGACGCACCTGAGCCCAATTGGCTTTACGCCTGGTCCAGAGAGACCACCGAACGTGCTCATACCGTCGACGGTGGGTATCGGCTCAAACGTGTCGATGTTGATGCCTATGAGTCCGAGCACAGTGTTTATGGCGGAGATGGCGTCGGCGCCGGCTTCCTCTGCAGCCTTGGCAGTGTAGGCGATGTCGGTGACGTTCGGGGTCAGTTTCACCATGACGGGGACCGAGGATCCGCGCTTCGCCGCTTTTGTGAGCTTCTGAATGAGCTCGGTCCTCTGTCCGATGAACGCGCCCATCCCCCGTTCAGGCATCCCGTGTGGACAGCCGAAGTTCAGCTCCAGCATGTCCACGCCCGCCTCGCTCACGATCCTGGCCAGCTCCTCCCAGTCCTCCTCCTTGCACTCAGCCATGATGCTGCCTATGAGCGCCTTCTCGGGGAACTTTTTCTTGATCTCTTTGATCTCCTTCTCCCATGTGCCAACTGGTCTCTTTGAGACCTCTTCGATGTTCTCGAAGAGTATCATTTGCTTCGTCTCAAAGCCCATCACGCCAAACCTGTTCTTCAGATCGTAGACAGGAGTCTTATCTGGCTTTATGGTTTTGGTGACAGCGCCAGCCCAGCCAGCCTCGAATGCCCTCATGATCATCTCGCCGGTGCACGTGGGGGGCGCCGACGAGAGCAGGTATGGGTTCTCCAGCTCAAGGTTGCAGAATTTTACAGATATATCTGGTTTTGAAACCATATTTTCTCACTTCCACAACTACTATTTCTTTGAACTCTTACCTCCGGAGAGGAACTTGTCAATGGCGGCTGCAGCCTTCTTACCCTCAGCTACAGCCTCGACCACAGTCTCGCCGCCGTTTACCGCGTCTCCACCCGCAAATATGCCCTTCACAGATGTGGAAAAGTTCTCATCTACTACGATCAGCCCCTTCTCTGTCTTGACGCCGAAGGACTTCAGAAGATCTTCGTCCGGTTTCTGCCCTATCGCGACTATAACCGAGTCCACATCCAAGCGGAACTCCGAGCCCTTTATGGGCCTCACGCCCCTCCTTCCAGAAGAGTCTGGCTCGGTGAGTTCCATCTTCACGCACTCAATCGCTTTGACGCTCTTGTCGCCTATTATCCGGACTGGAGCAGTGAGTAGGAGGAACTCCACGCCCTCCTCCCTCGCCTGATTCCTGCCGTACGGTACAGCGGGCATCTCGGCGAGGGACCTCCTGTAGACGATGTAGACCCTTTCGGCACCGAGCCTCACAGAGGCGCATGCTGCGTCTACGGCGGTATCTCCGCCGCCTATCACGGCGACCCGCTTGCCCTTGAGGTCAGGCGCCTTTCCCTCTCCCATCAGCCATTTTGCCACGGAGTGCAGGAATTCCTGTGCGGGGTAAACGCCGTTTAGGTCCTCGCCAGGTATCCCGAGTTTCTGGGACTTTGTTGCGCCCACGCCGACGAATACAGCGTCATATTCCTTGAGAAGTGGCTTCAGGTCGGTGATCTTCTTGTTTGTGACGAAATTAATGCCATACTCCTTTATGAGATCGATTTCGGACTCGGGAACAGACCATGGTGCCTTCCAAGGTAGTATGCCGTAGAGCAGAAGACCTCCAGGTCTTGGGTTTGCATCGAAGACCGTGACGCTGTAGCCCATGCGGGCGAGTTCGTATGCTGCCGATAGACCGGCAGGACCGGCTCCCACAACTGCGACCTTCTTGTTCTTGGATCTCGATTTCGGGAATTTCACGAGGCCCTTGAGCTTCTCTTTCTCGTATGCAAACCTCTGGAGCATGGATATAGCCACGGGCTCCTCGTTCAAGTTCCTCCTGACGCACTTGGACTCGCAGAGGCGCTCAACTGGACAGACATAGCCGCACTCGCCTCCCAAGATGTTGCTTTCGCGTATGACTTTTGCGGCCCCGTAGAAGTTNCCAGTTTTTATTCGGTATATGAACTCAGGGATGTTGATCCCGGCGGGGCAAGCCGAGATGCATGGGGCATCGTAGCACATAAGGCACCTTGACGCTTCGTACACAGCAAGCCTGTCGTCGAGGTTTGAGACGTACGGAGCGAAGCCAGAAATCCTCTCATGCGGAGGAATAGTTTTAGTATGGACTCTACCTGACATAGAATTCGCTCCTTAGAGGATTAAGGGTTAATAGGGAGTTTTAATTAAGGCTTTCGTGATAGAATTATGGATCGCTCAGAGAGAAGGGCTGTGAAGGGGATTGTGTTCGATCTTGACGGCACGTTGGTAGACTCCTTAGATTCCATTTGGAGAGCTTCTGAGTATGTGCTCAAGACTAACGGCTACCGAGGTGTAGACCGTCAGGATGTGGTGGAGGCCATGGGCAAGACCATATTTGACTTGTTCTTGAGAGCGGAGCCCGGGCTGAGCCCGAAGGAGCAGCAGAAGCTGTTCGAGGACTACAGGAGAGTCTACATGGATTTCATAGCTCACACCAGGCTGATCCCCAGGGTTAAGGAAACCTTGTTGGAGTTGAGGGCGAGAAATTTAAAGATGGCAGTTGTCACAATGAAGAGCAGGCAAAATGCTGAGAAGATACTCTCATTTTTTGGCATAAGAGACTTCTTTGATTTGGTGGTGGGCTTCGAGGACGTGAAGGAGCACAAGCCCTCCATAGAGCCAATAGCGAGGGCGGCAGAGGGGCTGGGCCTCCGAGCCTCAGAGTTGGTTGTTGTGGGCGACACTCACATAGACGTCAGGGCTGGGAGGGAGGCGGGCGCATTAACGTTGCGGTCAAGACGGGCGTGACGCCCCTGGAAAGGATTACGTCGGAGAGGCCAGACTTCTTGATCGATGACGTCTCCAGNCTACCCGAGACTTTGGAGCGAAACGGGCTCATCAGTGCCGGGGGCTGATGTTCTTTAGGATCTCGTCGAAGGCCTCCGCAGCGGCGTCGATGTGCTCGCGGGTCAGAACNANGGGGGGCTCTATCCTTATTACGTTCCCCTCCAAACCCCCGAGGCCCACGAGGATCTTTTTCTTCCACGCTTCTTGCAAGAATCTTGCGGCTTCCTCCCTCGCCGGCACCTTTGTAGATCTGTCTTTAACGAGCTCGACCCCTAAGAAGAAACCAACGCCCCTCACGTCTCCGACGATCTCATGCCTCTCCTGCAGCGATTCCAGCCTTCGCTTGAAGTATGAGCCGTTCTCTTTGACTTTTTCCATGAGGCCCCCGGTCAGCTCCTCCAGAACGGCCTCTGCGGCAGCGCATGCGAGAGCATTCCCGCCAAGCGTGGAGTAGTGCTCCCCTGGTCTGAGGGCGGAGTCGAGCTCTTCCCTGTAGATGGTCACACCAAGTGGAAGGCCGTTTGCGATAGCCTTTGACGTGGTCATCACGTCGGGCACAACACCATAGTGCTCAATTCCCCAAAGCTTGCCGGTCCGACCGTTCCCAGACTGTACCTCGTCCGCAATGAAAAGTATGGAGTANCTGTCCAGCACCTGCTTGACCTCCTTAAAATAATCAGAGGGGGGGATGATCATGCCACCGTTAGCTAGCATGGGCTCCGCCAACAGCGCAGAGATAGAGTCTCCGCCAACCTCGCATTTTATTACGTCCTCCATGTACTTTACGCAGGCGAATCCGCATTCAGGAGAGCTCTTGTGACCGAGTGGGCACCTGTAGCAATAGGGATCAGGCGCAAATACAACTGGCGCGAACGGGCCTAGCCCGACCTTCCAGTTTGACTGGCCCAACGCACTCATGGCGTAAAATGTCCTGCCGTGAAAAGACCTGTGGAGGGCCATTATGTAAGGTCTCTTCTTGACGCGCTTAACAAGTGAGATTGCGGTCTCGTTAGCCTCTGATCCGCTATTCGTGAAGAAAGTCTTGGTGAGTGCGCCCCCGGGGGAGAGTTCAGAGAGCTTCTTTGCAAGTTTTGCCATGTACTCCAGATAGTAAAGTGAAGAGGTGTGGAACAACTTTTGCATCTGCGCCTGCACTGCCTTGATTACTCTTTGGTTTGACCATCCTACATTAACTATGGATACGCCGGCGTACAGATCGATGTACGCCTCCCCCTCGATGGAGTAAACGGTGTCGTCAANGGCCCTGTCTGGGACGAAGGGGTAGTAATGCCTGTACATGCGCGAGAGGTAGCGGTCGGAGAGGTCTATCACATCTTTAGAGGAGTTCATAAAACCACTCAGGGATAAAAAAGGTGCATGGATATATAAATAATGGAATTTTTGGGCTCATTTGGGAGGCGCATTGACTGCGATTAGCCAGAGNGGGGTCTTTCCGATGTTCTTTATGGAGTGGGGGACGTTTGGCGGGAAGACCAGCGCGTTTCCTGCCTTCACCTTGTACTCCTCGTTCCCTATTGTAACCAGCGCCCTCCCTTTCAATATGTAGTAAGCCTGCTCAAAGGGATGGGTGTGGGGATCTGCCCTCCCACCCACCTCAAACTCTGACCTGAACATGGAGAGGTTTTTGCACCCAACGTTAGCTTCCTCCAGCAGGACTCTGGTAATACATCCATAGTGTAGCGGGGGCACGAAAGTCCGTGCTTCTTTAGGATCTATAACACGCTTCGTCATTTAACACACCTAGAAGTATATGGGACCATCAGGGTTTAAATAAGTGTTTGCAGGTGGGCTGAGAAATTTGTCATTTTCGTTTT
>QNVH01000032.1 GCA_004347955.1 Thermoproteota archaeon
TCTGGATACATCACCGGATCCACTACGCAGCTCCTGGGCAGCATGGCGAGCGGGACTAGGAGAGTGGTCGTGATGGAGGTTGATGTGGACGACAAGGTAAGCCCAGGCGAGTTTCCTGTGGACGTGGAGGTCTCTTGGAGCCAAGATGGGAGAAGCATGTCTGAGACCTCCACCAAGAGTCTGACAATTGGCGAGCCTGGGAAGGGCGAGATCTGGGTCGTGATGGGAGTTCTAGCGGTTCTGATGGCAATGATCGCCATTTTCAGGAAGAGGGTATTGGAGGTATGCAAGTCAATTTTGAACAAGCTGAGAGGGCAGTGAATGAGAAAAGATGAATGAGAAACTAAACAAAATAAAAGTAGAAATAAAATGTGATGGAATGTAATGAAATAAAAATTATAAAAAATGATAAAAAAGTTACTGGATGTGGAAAGTTATCGAGACGCTTGCAGAGACGCTCACCGCGCCTGGCAGAATTGTTGTAGAGGANGCCACTGCCAAATCGTAACTGCGGTATATTGGAACNGGAGAGGAGTAGGACTCTGAGANGCTTTGTACGCCAACAACCTTCACGCCCAAGGCCTTTGCGATGGTATCAGCCTTTGTCTGGGCATCTTTTACAGCCGTTTCCAGAGCGAGAGTCCTCAGGGCTGCCAGCTTTGCTTCAGAGACTGCGAAGTAGACTCCATTGACCTGATTCAAACCGCTCTCGACACAAGCATCAATTATTTTTCCTGCCGTCTTCCCAAGATCTGGACCGCTGTAGGTGACCTGCAGAGTGTGTATGACCCTGTACCCAATGAGGACTTGTTCGTTATTTATGTATCTGTACTCCGGATTTATGGTGTAGCTGAGCGTCTGGATTGAAGACTCGGGTATGCCCAAGCCTTTCAGTGCGCCCAAGGCACGATTTATGTTATTTGCTGCGGTTGCCGTGGCCTTTTGGACATCAGGATCTAAGACGCTAGTCCCCAGAATCACTTTCACAGTGTCTGGTTGCTCGTAGAGCACCGCGTTCCCAACCACGGAGAGGGTGCCAGAAGTCCCATCAAGATCTGCCGCAAGAACCCGCTGTGGGGAGTAAAGTGTGGTCCCTAGTACAAGCAGCGTCAGAGCGACTCCTAAAAGAGCCAAATATTTGAATTTCATGTTGACCACAGGATTAACAAAGAAGACCAGGGCTTATATTCCTAGCAGATGTTCTATTTGTTAGAACGAAAGATCTAAAAAAATAGATCTAAAAAGCAGGAGAAACCTTTGACGTGATCTGGATAACCGGCGCCTCAACCGCTTAGACGCGGATTCGTGCACGGTTCATCAAGAGCCTCGAAACATACCACAAAGGCAATGATATTGCTGCGATAAGGGACAGGGAGACTAGGAATGACAAAAAGAACTCCAACAGCGAATTAGACTGGAAGATAAAGAGGGGCGGTAAGATAGAGAGGATGAGTGCCGAGGATAAGATAGAGAGCAATAACCGACGAAGAATCGGGCAGAGGGGTGCTATTAGGAGTCCGAAGAGTAAGGAGAAGAGCCAAAGTGGAACAGGTATGAAAAAGCTGTTGATGAAGAAATACATCATAGTCATAGCCATGGCCAGAGTCAAAGTCAACGGTAAAGAGGAGGAGAGCCGGCCGAACTTTGGGTACTTTTTCTCGATTGTAATATCCGTTTTGGGGACCTCTTGATTCAGCCAGGCTTCAGCCTTTGGTGTGATCTCATAGAGGTACCTCTTGTCGTCCCTTCTTCTCGAGATGAGGCCGAGCCTCAAAAGGAGAGATAGGTGAGATTCTACCGTGCTCCTGGACCTGTTGACGCTCTCTGCGATTTCATCCCCAGTCATTGGTTTCTGGGAGAGCGCCTCCAATATGGAGTACCTCGTCCTCTCGCTTAGAGCGTCGAGGATCTCCCTCAGTTCCTCCCCTTCCATGCCATATTTTTTGGATAACCTCATTTAAGAGAATTTTCATGTTTCGACCTTTCTAGAAAGATCGAATCGGTCTCCGTCTTAAGAGGGCTTATAATCGACCTAGGGCGAACTCTTTCAGAGGTCTATGCGTCTGAGAAAGATCGTCCTAATATTGGCAATAATACTATTCCCCTGGGTGCTGGTGCCACTCGGATTTTATCACATTTGGAGGAGAGGGATCTTTCAACCCTTGATGAAAAGCTTTGCAGCACCATTCAGAAGATCTCTTATCAGGACCCAAGGATTAGTTGAAGAGGCTCTAACCCTTAAGTATTATAGGCCCAGCGGTGGCCAGTGTTACGCAGTAATTCCAAGGACGTTTGGAGTCCAGTATGTTTACGGAATTGAGGTAAGAGATCTCCCAGAGAGGTTGACGAGCAACATTGGAGATGTGATCAGGGCGATTCTGGATAATGTTGGGCTAAGAGGAGGGACCACGATCTCATTGGTCACCAAAGACAAAATCGAGAAGGTGAGGGTTCATTCGGTTTCAAAGGCTCTTCCCGGAACCGAGGTTGATGTGGAGAGGGAGGCTAGGGAGGCTGCGTTGAGGATCTTTGATGCCCTGAGGTCAGAGTCTCCGACACTTAAGGTCACCCTGTGCAAGGGTGATGAGGTCACGGAAGGCTTGCCCTTGGGGGTACTTAGATGAGGCGGCAGGGGCTCAAGACTTTTGGCTTGACCGATGACTCCGAGAATAAGTTAGCGGTGCGTGCTGGTTTAGAGGAGATCGGGAAGGCAGAATTTTCGAAGGTAGTTGTCATAGGGGATGAGAGGGCAAGGGTAAGGATGATGGCGGAGCTCGTTATGAGTGGTTTTGAGGGAGGTCATGTCCCTCTCGTCGTGGACCTGAAGGGCAGGTACTCAGGACTCATTGACTATATCCCCCCAATGAAGGTGTACAAAGTCGGAAAGCACCCAACTTTCAACCCGCTGAGGGAGGCATTCCCAGGGTATTCCAAGGATTTCGCCCTGATCTTTGGAGGCATATACGACCTGAGCCGCGACGAGTGCATATATCTTGCAAAGGCCCTTGAGAGTGCCTACAGGAATGGGGATCACTGTCCAACCTTAGAAGGGATCTTTGAGAGGCTCCTCCAGATGGAGGCAGAAGCCCAGCCGAAGGAAAGTTACAAGATCGAGTGCCTCAAGAATGCCCTCTCAGAGCTTGAGATAGGCCCGGTAGCCCCCGTCTTTAAGGGTAATGACAGGGAGCTCTTCGCGCCAATGATACTCGATCTTGGCGGCCTCGTGGTAAAGGAGAGGGTTATGATGATGGCTGCCTCCCTTGCCAGGATCAAGGAGTGCAGAGCAACATTCCTAGTGATCGACGGGCTTGACTGGTCAATGATCTCCGGTTCAGTGTGGTTAAGGGGCATTGTGAGGGACATGATTGAAGACTTGAGCTACAGAGGAATATCAGTGTACATCGGGTCGGACGATCTGACCCACGCCCCAGTCCTGGGAGCGGTATATGTATTCTGCGGACCGATCTGGTATGACGAGGCGAGGTGGATCAGAGGGCTGGCGGACGGTTTGGATTTAGAGCATTTCAGATACCTTGAGGAGGGCACCGGGCTTGTACTTACCTGGAAGAGCGCCCCATTTTACCTGAGGTTCAGAGGCCCAGAATTCAGAGTTGTTGGCGACGAGGAGATCGAGGCGCACATGAAGGCCTTGGGAGAGGAGGTTTCGCATCTGGACTCTGCTGGGGGTAAAAGTGCAGGGGTACTAGAGAGGCTATTCAGGGACAGGGCGTCTCTCTTCTACGCGAAGGAGTTCTTGAGGCTAGTTGGAGAAGGCAGGGTGCCTGTGGAGGCGGTGAGATCTCAAAGGAACGCAACTTTGAGAAATGTGGTCAGGATGTTGAAGAGGTACTTCATAGTGGTGGAGTACGTGGATGGAACAGGAACGAAGTGGTACAGGCTCACCAAGGTTGGGGAGAATGCGCTACGCGAGGTGGAGGGCGGGGAGGCTTGAGGGTGAAACATGTGACGGACAGGGCGATATTCTGGAGCCTAGGACGGGGCGAGGGGGACGAGGTAATAGGGGTGGAGGTGAGCCTGGAGGGAGAGGGCAGGGTCTCCAGAAAGATAGTTTCTAGGGGTAAGTACGGCAAGGAGAGGACGGTCTTCCTGGAGAGGTACTCTGCGGATGAGTACCTAGGGATATTAAGGTCTGAGTCTGCTCTCCTCTCCTCTTCCAAGGGCGAGGACCGCGATGTTATGACTTTGATAGTAGAGGCNATAGAGCTCCTCAGGAGGGCGTCCGAGAAGATATGAANGGTTTGGTGTGGCAATATGGATGGTGTTGGTGAAGAGCTAGACCTGGAGGACCTTGCAGGGATAGGATCCTCAACGGCAGAGAAGCTCAGGAGGGCAGGCATCAGCTCTGTGAAGGAGCTCGCCGCGATCTCGGTCAGAGAGCTCCTGGAAATGAGCGAGTTGGGCGAGGGGAAAGCGGAGGAGGCGACGAAGAGCGCCAGGGAGTTGTGTCTCCCAAAGGTGTTGAGCGCAAAGGAATTTTTGGAGAGGAGGAGAAAGATGCCGAGATTGACCACAGGCTCGAAAAATATCGACAGGTTGCTAGGGGGAGGGCTCGAACCTGGAGTAACCGAGCTCATAGGCGCATTCGGGACCGGGAAGACACAGCTCTGCCTCCAGCTCTGCGTGACCGTGCAGCTCACGGAGAATAGGGGAGGGCTGAACGGCGCTGCCTTTTACATTGACACGGAGGACACCCTCAAACCCGAGAGGATTCTGCAGATAGCAAAGCGCTTTGGAATTGAGGACGAACAGATACTGGAGGGCGTTTACTGCTTCAGGGCCATAAACTCGGACCACCAGTTTGAGGGGCTCAGAGAGGCGGCCCGGTACATTAAGGAAAAATCTGTAAAGCTGTTGATCGTGGACTCGCTGACCTCCCACTTCAGGAGTGAGTACCCGGGCAGGGAAAATCTTGTCTTAAGGCAACAAAGGCTGAACAACTTTATGCACGGGCTCCAGAGGCTGGTCTCTCTCTACGACCTCATAGTTGTTGCTACAAACCAGGTCGTGGACGTCCCAGAGGTCATACCTGGCGCGAGGCCTGCAAGACCTGCTGGAGGCAACATAGTCGCGCACGGTAGTACATTCAGGCTGTGGCTTGAGAGGAGCAAGGGCATGACTAGGTTGACCTGCATAGACTCGCCGAAGCATGCGAGAGATACGACTTACGTCACCCTGACGGAGGGAGGGGTTGAGGATGCCGAGGAGGAGGTTTAGGGCGATTCTAGCCGCCAATCGCCCTCCTTTCTTGACTTCAGAACCTCCTCCAGCATAACCCTGCGCTCAATTCCAGCCACAATCTTTCGGGTCCACACAACAACATCGGGGTTAACGCTCAGGCTGTCTATCCCCTGCCTTACCAGGAACTCTGAGAGCTCAGGGTAGACGCTCGGACCTTGCCCGCATATGCTGACCGTCACGCCGTTCTTGTGGGCCACTTTTATCAGGTGGGATATCGCCCTTAGGACCGCCGGGTCCCTCTCATCGAAATACCGCGAGTCCTGCGCTGGCAGGATGGGTGAGTCCCTGTCCACTCCGAGAATCAGCTGGGTCAGGTCGTTGCTGCCCACGCTGAAACCGTCACACAGCTTTGAGAACTCGTCTGCCATGAAGATTATTGAAGGTATCTCGGCCATAAGCCAGACCTTGAAGTCCCTGCTCCTCTCAAGACCCTCCTCCTTCATTATGGATAGGCACTTCTCCACCTCCCAAGTGGTTCTGACAAATGGCAGCATGACATAAACGTTCTTGAGCCCCCACTCGTCCCTGACGCGTTTAATTGCCCTGCATTCCAGCCTGAAGCCAGGTTCATAAATGGGCGAGATGTACCTGCTCACGCCCCGCCAGCCGATCATCGGGTTATGCTCCTGCGGCTCGTACTTGTCACCACCCTTCAGCTGCCTGTACTCGTTTGTCTTGAAGTCGCTGAATCGAACCACAACAGGCCTGGGATAGATGTTTCTAGCCACCCATGCTATCCCGCTGGCGAGCTTGTCGATGAAACGTTCCTCCTCGTGCCTCTCTATGAGGTAGAGCGGGTGTTCTCCTATGATGTCAGCTATAATGAACTCTATCCGCATCAGCCCTATTCCGTCAAATGGCAGATCCTTATACTTGTCTATCATCGCCGGCTCTCCCAAGTTCATGTATATCTTGGTTCCAGTGGGCGGATAGATCCCAGACATGTTGATTGCCAGGGGAGCTGCCTCCTTCTTCTCTTCAGCAGCCAAGAGGTCCCCGTCGTAAACGATGCCGTGTGTGGCGTCGACTGTTATGACCTGCCCGGTCTTTATCACGGAT
Source organism: Thermoproteota archaeon (assembly GCA_004347955.1). Lineage (GTDB taxonomy): Archaea > Thermoproteota > Methanomethylicia > Methanomethylicales > Methanomethylicaceae > WYZ-LMO10. Next base: position 6,319 of record QNVH01000032.1, read on the forward strand.
GTGGCGTTCACCGTGCCGACGATGCAAGGAATGCCCAGCTCGCGGCTCACTATTGCAGCATGGCAGGTGATGCCGCCGCTGTTGGTTACAATTGCCCGCGCCTTCCTCATGGCAGGAGCCCAGTCTGGCGAGGTCATATGTGTGACTAAGATCTCGCCCGTCTGGAACTGCCCAATGTCCTTGACGTCCACTATGACCCTGGCCTTGCCCGAAACTATGCCGGGGGCGGCCGGCAGACCACGGAGTAGGCGCTTCTTCTCCCCCCTGATAGAGGGACCCTCCTCCTTGGTCTTCTCTTTCTGGGACCATACAGTCTCAGGCCTAGCCTGGACGATGTAGAGGCGGTTATCCTCCCCGTCAAGTGCCCACTCTATGTCCATGGGCATACCGTAGTGGTTCTCGATCTCTATTGCGTATCTTGCCAGCATTATCACTTGGTCCTTGGTTATGCAGGGAGACTCTCTCATGTTCTCCGGGACAGGGATCTCCTTTATGAAGCCGCCACCCCCTTCGGCTGGCGATCTGACAGACATCCTAGATTTCTCTGAGATAGTCTCCTTCATTATGGTTAGGTTCTTTTTGTCGACCACGAATTGGTCTGGTCTAACCCTCCCCTGGACAATGGTCTCCCCCACCCCGAATGTGCCTTCTATTAGGATTACGTCCCTGTTCCCGGTGGCAGGGTCCAAGGTGAAGATGACTCCGGCAGCTTTGCTGTTCACCATCTTTTGGACGCCAACGCTGAGGTAAACCTTGCTGTCCTCAAAGCCCTTTGCCTTCCGGTATGCTATCGCTCTGGGGGTGTAAAGCGAGGAGAAGCATTTCTTAACATACTTTAGAAGCGCATCCTCCCCCTCGACGAAGAGGAAGGTATCCTGCTGCCCCGCGAAGCTGGCGCTTGGGAGGTCCTCTGCGGTGGCGCTGCTCCTGACGGCGACCATCGGGTTTTTCTTCCCGAGCTTCTCGCCGAGCTCCTTGTAGGCGCGAATTATTTCAGATTTGAGCACTTCAGGAAGTTCGACAGATTCGATTAGCTTCCTGATCTCAGACGATGTGGACTCCAACGAGGCGCTGTCCAGGACGTCAACTTTTGAAAGTAGATCGTAGATCTTTGGCGCAAGCTTGTTCTCTTCTATATGTAACTTATAGGCTTCTGCAGTTATGGCAAAGCCAGGTGGCACGGGTATACCAATGGAGATCAATTCCCCGAGGTTTGCGTTCTTGCCACCNACAAGACTAACATCAGTCTTCCTGAGAGACTCGAACGGGATGACGTATTTTGATGACGCCATTTGCAACACCAGACAATCTAGGAATTCTTTTAATGTTATAAAATAATTTTGGTGCATTCATAATGATTTATAATTCGTGATCAATTATGGGCTACTTCGACAATATTTTTAATGAAAAAATGAGGAGCGGAAGGCTTTACTTTGAGCTACCTGAGGATTAAGAAGTCTTTGTAGTCCCCTTTTGGCGTCTCCCATGTTATTTTCAGGTTTTCAACCGAAGCGCCCGGCGGACCTATCCTCACCTCCTCAATGAGCTTTAGGATGGTCCGCTTTTCCCCTTCCACCATAATCTCGACGCTCCCGTTGGTCAAGTTTTGNACGTAACCGACAAGACCAAGTTTCCTAGCGATCCTCAGCGTGAAGTACCTAAAGCCAACCCCCTGTACCACGCCATAGATGGTTATCCGGGCACGAGAGAGCAAGAGAATTTACCCCGACGAGGAATATTTTATAAAGCAGATATATAAAAAAGTTAAGAAGAAAAATGACGGTTATTGAATTGTGGAAAAAATCTGATCAGAATTCCAAGTCTATTTTGCAACTTTAATTTAGTTGATTCAGAAAATGAAATATCTCTTGATTTCCGAGAAGAGAAGGAAATAATGAGACAATTAAAGTAAAAAGAAAGGAAGAAAGCGGAAGAAGGTTGGGGAAAAGAGGAGTAGCTCATGCAGGTATGTTGCCGTGGCGCTTTGGCGGTCTTGGCTGTATNTCGCGCTTGGTTATGAGGGCATCGAGTGCCTTGATCAGCATGGGTCGGGTCTCCTTGGGCAGAATGACGGCGTCGACATATCCGAGGTTGGCCGCCACGTAGGGGTTGGCGAACTTGTTCCTATACTCTGCGACGAGCCTATTGGTTATCTCTTTGACCTCCTCTGGCGTCTTCGCCTTCATCAGCTCGTTCCTGTGGATGATCTCAACTGCACCCTCGGGCCCCATGACCGCTATCTCTGCGGTNGGCCATGCGAAGACCACGTCAGCACCCAGGTGCCTGCTGCACATTGCAATATACCCGCCGCCGTAGGCCTTCCTCATTATCACAGTGAGTTTGGGAACAGTGGCCTCCGAGTACGCGTAAATGACCTTTGCACCGTGCCTGATCACCCCACCGTGCTCCTGCTTTGTCCCAGGAAGGTAACCGGGAACGTCTACAAAAGTCACGAGTGGTATGTTGAAGGCGTCGCAGGTCCTAACGAACCTCGCTATCTTGTCTGAAGAGTCAATGTCTAGGCACCCGGCGTAAACCAAAGGCTGGTTTGCAACAACACCGACCGACCTGCCATTCAATCTGGCAAAGCCGACAACGGCATTCGGTGCAAATTGCGCGTGGACCTCGAAGAATGAGCCTTTGTCAAAGACGTGATTGATCACGTCGTGGACGTCGTATGGCTTCTTCGGATCAGCTGGTACGACTTCGTTCAGCTCCTCGTCCATCCTGTCAGGAGGGTCGGCACACTCGAGGATTGGGGGGTCGTCCATGTTGTTGGACGGGAGGTAGCTTAGAAGCTGCTTTATCTGCTTTATGCAGTCCTCGTCGTTGTCCGCAGCGAAGTGAGCTACCCCGCTCAGTTTCGCATGGGCGTCTGCACCACCCAAGGTCTCAAATGTTACATCTTCGCCAATCGCAGCCTTTACAACCTTAGGACCAGTTATGAACATGTAGCTCGTCTTGCGAACCATGAATATGAAGTCGGCAAGTGCCGGCGAATAGACCGCACCTCCCGCGCACGGACCCATGATGGCTATTATCTGAGGGATTACCCCTGATGCCATGACGTTCCTGTAAAAGATCTCCCCGTAGCCTGCCAGTGAGTTTATGCCTTCCTGTATCCTCGCTCCTCCGGAGTCGTTTAGCCCAATGAGGGGGGCGCCAGCCTTCAGCGCCATGTCCTGAATTTTTGCGATCTTTTTGGCGTGCATCTCGCTCAGCGAGCCGCCCACAAATGTGAAGTCNTGCGAGTACACGAAGACTGTCCTACCGTTTATCGTGCCGTAGCCTGTTACAACGGCGTCTCCCAGGACGCGTTTCTTGTCCATATCGAAGTCATAGCACCTGTGAACCACAAACTGGTCGACTTCGACGAAGCTTCCCGGGTCGAGGAGTTTCTCTATCCTCTCCCTCGCTGTGAGCTTTCCAGCCTTGTGCTGCTTCTCTATGGCCTCAGTTCCGCCACCGAGTTTTGCCTTCTCCTTAAGCTCGTTCAGTTCCTTGAATTTATCAACCAATGATGTAGCCATAAAATAACACCCCATCTCCCTATTCTATCACTACCAGCGGGTCTCCAACATTTACAAATTTGCCTGGCTGGACCTTGATCTCCTTTACAGTGCCAGCCCTGTTTGACTTTATNGGGTTCTCCATCTTCATCGTCTCAAGAGTGAGTATCACGTCACCTTCCTTAACGNTGTCACCAACTTTGACCTTCAAAGTCATTACCGTGCCGGGCATGGCAGCCTTTATCGTGCCACCCACAGCGGCTGTTGCCCCAGGGATCCCAGCAACNCCACTTGCAGCGCCCGTTGCAGCNGCTGCCTGTACCGAGGGCGACAGCATATCAGCTATGCTGATCTTAAAGGTCTCGTCGTTGACTTTGACATCGTAGAGACCGTAAGCCTTCTCCTCTATGTTGACGTCGTACTTCACGTTACCTATGTTGAGCTGGAACTTGTTGATCTTGGACATTGTTATCACCTGGCGCTTCTTAATCTGCCCGAAAGGACCCACCCGCTTGAGACGGGCTGTCGCATGGGCTTGCTCTGGATGTAAGAGGCTATAGCGGCCGCTAGCGCCACGGTTTTCTTATCCGTGACTGCTGCCCCGGCCTGGGGCTGCTGTGGCGCCTCTTCCGCCTTTGGCTGTATCTTGCTTAGGACGTTTGCCCTGCTCTTCCTCCAAGCCTCGTCCTGCTCGAACTGGAGCTTTACCTTCTCCAGAATGTTTCTGTCTTGGATGAACTCCGTGTTTATCCTGCCCTTTATGAACTCCTCGTCATTCATGACGACCTTGTGGAAGGGTATTACGGTCTGGATGCCCTCTATGACAAACTCGTCCAGCGCGCGCCTCATCCTCGCGATGCACTCGTTGCGGTCGTTGCCCCATGTGAGCAATTTAACAACCAGAGAGTCGTAGAATGGGGGGATGGTGTAGCCCGCATATATACCGCTGTCTACTCTCACGCCAGGACCGCCAGGCTCTATGTAGTTGGTGATCAGGCCGATTGAAGGCACAAAGTTGTTGAGCGGGTCCTCGGCGTTTATACGGCACTCCATGGCATGTCCACGTATCTGGACGTCCTCTTGCTTGATGGAGAGGGGCTCGCCCGATGCGATCTTGAGCTGCTCTTTTACTATGTCGATCCCTGTGACGAGCTCTGTGACTGGATGCTCCACCTGGAGCCTGCTGTTGACCTCCAAGAAGTAGAAGGCATGGTCCTTCTCAGAGTATAGAAATTCGCAGGTTCCTGCATTTTCGTAGCCTGCCACCTTCGCCACCTTTACTGCGGTCTCGCCCATTCTCCTCCTCAGGTCGGGGTCCTCGTACATGACTGGGGAGGGGGCCTCCTCAATCAGCTTCTGGTGTCTCCTCTGGATGGAGCACTCCCTCTCTCCGAGGTATATAACGTCCCCCTTCTTGTCGGCAAGTATCTGGATCTCGATGTGCCTTGGCTTCTCAACATACTTCTCAATGTAGACCTCAGCTCTCGAGAATGCCGATGCGGCGAGCCTCTGCGCCTTCTTGATAGCCTCGAGGAGCTCGTCTTTGCTCCTGCAGACCTGCATGCCAATTCCGCCACCGCCTCCAGCCGGCTTGACCATTACAGGGTACCCTGCCTCCTCAGCGACTTGAAGGGCGTCTTTGTCGTCCTGCACGGCGTCCAGCGCACCTGGAACGATTGGTATTCCAGCCTTCTTCATTGTCCTCCTAGCGCCAAGTTTGTCGCCAAGAAGCTCCTGCGCCTTTGCCTTNGGACCGATGAACTCGATCCCGGCCTCCTCACACATCCTCACAAATTTTGCATTCTGCGCCAAGAATCCGTATCCTGGGTGTATGCCTTCGGCGCCGGTCTTCTTAGCAATCTCAATAATTTTTTCCATTTTAAGGTAGCTTTGAGTGGCAGGTCCAGGGCCGAGAAGGNGAGCCTCGTCTGCGTAATAGACGAATTTTGCGTTGGCATCGGCCTCGGAGTAAACTGCCACTGTCTTTACACCAAGTTCTTTGCACGCCCTTATGACTCTAAGGGCAATTTCACCTCTATTTGCGATCAATACTTTCTTGAGCAATGTAGGTCCTCCCTTGTCAACTTGCGTAAAACAAGGGGGCAGTATATAACTTTATCTAAAGGTTATAGATCTGCGGAATTCCCAGGTCCTTTTTACGGGGCACCATTTTCTGA
>QNVH01000033.1 GCA_004347955.1 Thermoproteota archaeon
AATTAAAAACCCTGCGGAGTTTCAATCCTCGCCCAGAGCCTTAGTGCCCCAGTGTTTGAGCGCGACTTCTAGTTCCTTGTGGGTCTCTGCGTACTCCTCAAGTGGGATGCCGTTGACGCATGCATCNATGGCTTGCCGCATGGCTGCCGCCCCTGCCCTTGTGCCTAACGGGTGGCCATGTATGCCGCCGCCAGCGTTTATGACGCAGTCTTTGCCGAGGGCTTCAAAATTTGCAGGCACGAGACCAGGATGTATCCCTCCTGAGGCTACTGGGAAGACGCTCTTCAGCCCGAACCACTCATTCCGGAGCGAGTCAATGATATTTTTGAGCTCTAGCCTTCGCTCCTCACTCGTCCCCATCTTTCCCGCGCCCGTGCCGGTGTGGAGCTGGTCGCCTCCCAACATCCTTGCGATCTTGGATATGACGAGCATGGAGATGCCGTGTTTTGGGTTTCGGGTGAAGGCTGCATGCATTGCCCTGTGCATGTGTATGGGAACGCCAAATGTGTAGCTTGAAAGGAACCACTCCACAGTGGGCAGACCGAGTATTATTATGTCGAGCATGAGGGTATTGGCGCCATTATCGATGGCACTCTCGGCCAGCTTTACCATTTTGTCGGGCGCCCCGGTGACGTTCACCGCAAACAAGACGTTCCTGCCGGTCTCAGATTTTGCCCTGTCCAATGCATCCATAACCTTCGTGACGCGCTCCTCGAGCGGGCAGAAGGACTGATTGACGAGCGTTTCGTCGTCCTTTATGAAGTCCACACCGCCCAAGGCAGCTTCGTATGCAACCTTAGCCGTCTGCTCCGGGTTCAACCCTACCTTAGGCTTAACGATGGTTCCGAGATGTGGCCTTGGGGAAGATGTTGTTCCCACCAGCCGCCTAACACCCTCTATACCGAACTCAGGACCGCGGTAATGCTGAACGACAGACTTGGGAAATTCGATATCCACCAGCCTGACGTTCTTGAGGGCGGATAGACCGAACAAGTTACCAGCGACCATGCTCAGGACATTTGCAATGCCGCTTGTCTCCAAATCAAAAAGATCGAGTGGAAAAGCGATGTAAACAAAACCAGACTCCCCTTCACCTTCCATTTTGTAGAGCTTTGCAGGCAGTTTGGACCTGACCCACTCGTTGGTTGTTGTGATCTCAGTCCAGGTCCCTATGGACTCCTCAGTGGCGATTGCTATGCCAGCTGACTTCAAGCCCAAGGGGCTTTCAACATAGTACTTGGCAGAGATGTGATTGTCAGGATCGACGTCCTCTGGTCTGGCGACAAAGATCTCGTCCAAGTACAGAGGCGTGGTGGTTTCATCCCTCTTATTCATGCCCATATTTATTCTTCCTCCTCTACTGTCGTTCTACCTATCGACTCCTCGCCGATTGCCCATCCAAACTCTTCCATCAGTATAAGGACAGAGGCTTGAGGTGGTATAATGCCTCTCTCCGTTATAATTATATCTATGAACTCCGGAGGAGTGACGTCGAAGGCAGGGTTGGCAACAGTAACCCCCTTCAGCTGGGAGAGTTCTTCTGGAGGGACGACCTCCTCAGGCGGGCGCTCCTCAATCTCAACAAGCTCCCCGAGAACGGTGCTCGGGCTGAACTTGTAGGTCTCTGCGCCCACAAAGACCCGCACCCTTGCCTCCTTTGCCGCCAAGGCGATCTGGGAAGTCCCTATCTTGTTCACAACCGCCCCATTCGCGGTGACGACGTCTGCCCCGACTATGACCTTGTCGACCTTTGGCATGAAGTACCTGGCGGCAGAGTCCACTATCAAGGTAACTGGGATTCCAGCCTCAGAGAGGACCTTCGCTGTGAGCCTCCCCTGAAACCTTGGTCTTGTCTCTGTCGCTATGACGCGGAACTCCTTGCCCTGACGTTTCGCCTCTTTAAGTATTGATATGGCTACCGAGCTGTTGCAGTGGGTCATTATGAGGTCCCCGTTCNTTATCCGNTTGGCACCGATATCGCTTATTCTGCGCACAGCCTCTTGTGAGGACTTTTTGAAGTCCTCAGCTGCCCTTACGGTTATGGCCCTAAGNTCATCCACATCCATGCCTTTCTTGAATGCCAGCCGGACGCGGTGCATCACATATCTAAGGGCATTTGGCAAAGAGACGGCAGTTGGGCGGGTGTTGAGAAGCAGCCGGTAGGCGCCCTCGAGCTGGTCCATGTATTCCTGAGGCGACTCGGTCCTTATGTTCATGGCTGCTATTGAGAGACCCTCCGCGGCCGCTCGACCTATTTGAGCCGCCCCCCTTATCCGCATGGTTTTGATATCTTCTGCCAGTTTGAGAAGTTCATCTGGGTACAAAACTCAGACCTCATCAATAAAATGTAAGAGCAGACCAAAAAGCCTTTTTGCGGAGCGCTAGCCTCAGGTGCGATAAAAATCAGGAGAGNCCTTGCAAAGCTTTCGAGATCAGGGGGGCGACCGAGACCTTTGAGTGCCTTGTAGGCACTGTGTCGGTGGATATTAGGTTGCGGAGACCGGCCTGTGTGAGCTTCTGATAGGAGTCCTCAACCAAGAGTGCGTGGGTTACCAGCGCATCCACATTACCCGCCCCTTCCCCGAGAAGTGNCTCCATCAGTTTGACGAGGGTGGCACCTGTGCTGACGATGTCGTCCACGATTACAACATTCTTGCCCTTAACTGGAACGCCTCCTCTTATGGTAACTTCCCTGTCACCGAGTCGCTCCTTCTCCATAATGATGTAAGGCGACGAGAGGTGCTCGGCGACCACCTTTGCCCATTGCTCAGACTCCGCGTCAGGACCAACGACGACAGTTTCAAGATTTCCAAAGTTTTTCAGGTAGTAGTCAGCCAAAAGGGGCATCGCCGAGAGGTTCAGGGATGGCGCGATAAATAGGTCCGATAGGGATCGGAAGCGGTGAAGGTGTGCGTCTATGGTGATGAGCCTATCTATTCTTGGTGATTCGATCAGTGAGGCTATCACCTTGGCGCTGAGGGGCTCTCCTGGCTTGAATCGAGAGTCCTGGCGCAGGTAGGCTAAGTACGGTATTACAACCGTAAGGGACCTGCACCCTGCGCTCCTTATGGCGTCTGCTAAAAGAAGGTACTCCACTAGTAAGGGGTCGGGGTTGAGGGCGAAGGAATGGATCAAAACGACGTCCTCTCCATAGAGGTCCCCGGAGACCTGAACGTATTGCTCTCCATCTGGGAAGAGGCGCCTTTTGCTTCTTACCAGTGTGGCGTTGCATTGATTCGCAACTGCCCTGGCCAGAGCCTCTGAGGAAGAGCCGTAGGTTATTAGCACATCTTTAACCTCCGATTAAAATTGAAAAAAGGGAAGGGGCAAGGTGTTTGGGCTGATGTTCACCAATAACCTTCAAACATGCGCTGGTAGAGCTTAACTAGGTCTTCCCTCGAGGGCTTTCTCGGGTTTTTGACCAAGAATCTTGAGTAGTTGTTGATGAGATCGTCTACCATTGGTTCCAGATCTTTTTCATCCAGGCCGAGCTCCTCGAGTCCGAGCGGGAGGTTTAGGGTGTCCATTATCTCGGTTAGGCGCATGGCTATGGCATTCCCGGTCTCTGCAGGGGATGCCCCCTCGGTATCTATGCCGAAAGCTGCAGCCATAACATCCAACTTATCAGGTATGGCGGGGGCATTAAATTCCAGGACATATGGTTCTGCCACTGCTACTGAGACACCGTGGGGGAGGTTGCACTTCACGGCAAAAGTGTAGGCAATCCCATGGGCGAGGCACAGACCTGTATTCAAAAATGCCATGCCTGCAAGGAGCGAGGCGAGAGAGAGACCTGCCCTGGCTTCGATGTCCTCCCCGTTTGAGTATGCCCGCTCCAGGTACTCGTCGGAGAGGCTCATGGCCTCAAATGCCAATGACTCGGTTATGGGAGTGGAGTCCAGGCTCATGAATGATTCCATGGCATGGCAGAGGGCATCTATCCCAGCGGAGGCTGTTGAGTGAGGCGAAGCGGTCACCGAGAGGGTCGGGTCCACAACTGCCAGTGAGGGGTACAGAAATGGGTGGGATAGGGCAAGTTTCTTCCCCTTATCAACAACTACAGAGATGGGTGTCACCTCGGAGCCCGTCCCCGAGAGTGTGGGGATTGTGACAACGGGAGGGCCTCTTTTGGTTATGGGCTCCCCCTTGAAGTAGGAGAGAGGGTCCTTCTCGTTTGCCGCTGCGACTGATGCGACCTTTGCCATGTCTAGTGAGCTGCCACCACCAATGCCAATGACCAGAGAGGGTTTCGCTTCACTGGCTTTTTCAGCCAACTTTGTGACCAAGGAACTGCCAGGCTCAGGGGAGACTTCGTTGAATTCCATTACAGGGCAGACTGAGGAGATCATTTTAGAGATTTTGGAATAGCCCTCTGTCTTGCAGACGTTCTTCCCACTCACGATGAGGGCTGTTTTTGGATCGAACTTTTTCAGCTCCTCAACGAGTCTATCCAGGGCGTTGACGCCAAAGACGACTCTGGTCGGGGAGTGGAATGTATAGACCCGAAAGAGAGGGTGGTAAAATTTTGAACTCATATCTATTTAACACCACTTAAATAAATAATGCTTTTAAAACACTTAAGAGTTATGAGACCTTGGTGGTCAATACGATAACGCGAGAGGACATCTGGGAGATCTTGGAAGGTTACGATTCAGGGAATATAACGGTCGGATCTTTGGGGAGCCACTCTGCTCTGGACATTTCGGACGGTGCAAAGGACGAGGGCCTCAGGACGGTGGTGGTCTGTCAGAAGGGAAGGGAGGGCCCTTACCTCAAGTACAGGAGAATTGTTGATGAATGCATTGTGCTGGAGAAGTTTTCAATGATCGTGCAAGAGGATGTCCAGAGGAGGCTCAGGAGCCTCAACACAATCTTCGTGCCCCACAGGGCTTTCTCAACATACGTCCCGTATGATGATATCGAGGGGAAGTTCGCCTTACCGATCTTCGGAAACAGATACATTCTCAGGGCAGAAGAGAGAAGCTGCGAGAGAAACCAGTACTACCTGCTGGAGAAGGCAGGGATAAGGCAACCGAAGAAGTTCAAGTCGCCCTCAGAGATAGACAGGCTCGTTATAGTGAAGGTCCAAGAAGCGACGAGGAAGATTGAGAGGGCTTTCTTCACCGCGACTGACGAGAAGGACTTTTGGAGGAAGGCAAGTGAGAGGATAGAGAAGGGAATTATAAGGGAGGAGGACGTGAAGAGGGCGGTCATAGAAGAGTTCGTGCTGGGCACCTATTTCAACTTCAATTACTTTTACTCGCCATTGGGGGGAGAGGTCGAGTTTATGGGGATCGACAGAAGGCTGCAGACCAACCTCTACGATTTTGTGTCCCTGCCGGCTAGGCAACAGCTGGAGGTTGATGTTGTCCTCCAGAATATTGAAATCGGACACATGGGAGCGACAATAAGGGAGTCTATGCTGGAGAAGGTATTTGAGCTGGGGGAGAGGTTTGTCGAAGCCACTAAGAGAGAGTACCCGCCAGGTATAATAGGACCTTTCGCGTTGCAGGGCGCGGTGACCAAAGACCAAGAGATAGTTATCTTTGATGTCTCCCCCAGAGTCCCGGGGAGCCCGGTGATTGGAACAACGAGCCCATACACCAAGTACGCATACGGGGTCCAGATGAGCGTTGGTAGGAGGATAGCCAAGGAGGTAAAGGAGGGGGCCGAGACCGGAAGGTTGAAGGAGCTGGTGACCTGATGGGCTGCATTGCCACCATAGGGTCCCATTCTGCGCTTCAAATACTAAAGGGGGCGAAGATGGAGGGCCTCAAGACCCTTCTGCTTTGCCCCAAGGGGAGGGAGGGGCTCTACGCCAGGTACGGGCTCGCCGACGAAATAATCAGGATCGATGGTCCAGAAGATTTGTTGAGGGAGGAGTTGCAGGAGGAGCTCCTNCNGAGGAACGCTGTCTTTGTGCCCCATGGGACTCTCATCTCTGGCGGGGGCTTAGAAGAGTTCGAAAAAAAGTTCAAGCCTCCGGTCTTTGGCAACCGGAGGATCTTCAGATGGGAGTTTGACAGGGCTCTGAAGGATCACCTCCTCAGGGAGGCTGGGATAAGGNTACCCAAGAGGTTTGAATCTCCACAAGACGTGGACAGACCTGTCATAGTGAAACTCCCAGGGGCAGAGGGTGGAAGGGGGTACTTCATAGCAAGGGACGGAGGAGATCTCAGGAAGAAGATGAAGGAGATGGTCAGGAGGGGGCTTTTGAAGGAGGAAGAGTTAGAGAAGGTTTTCATTCAGGAGTACATCCTTGGGGTAACACTCTACCCGCACTACTTCTACTCACCCCTGCTNGGTAGGCTGGAGCTCCTTGGGTGCGACAGAAGGTACGAGAGCAACGTGGATGGTATAGGCAGGATATGCGCCAAAGACCAGCTGGAGCTCGATCTGATACCTACCTTCACAGTGATAGGGAATNTGCCCGTTGTGCTGAGGGAGTCCCTCCTCCCGGAGATCTTCGATGCGGGCGAGAAGTTCGTGGCAGCCGCTGGGAGGCTGGTGCCCCCTGGCATGATAGGACCGTTCTGCCTAGAGATGATATGCGATGAGGGCGGGAAGCTCTACACCTTNGAGTTCTCAGGAAGGATAGTGGCAGGCACAAACCTGTTCATCAATGGATCTCCTTACAGTAGTCTACTCTTCGATGAGCCTATGAGCATGGGGAGAAGGATTGCAAGGGAGATTAAACTGGCACTTTGTGANGNTAAAATAGGCAAGGTCACCACCTAGCGGGCGGATGGCAGTGTATCATATAAGGTGCGAAAAGGGGGATGTGGCGGAAAGGGTGATAGTTTGCGGAGATCCTGGAAGGACAAGGAGGGTTTCAACGTTTTTGAGGGAGCCAAGACTCGTAAACGAGCATAGGGGGCTCCTGACCTTCACGGGTATTTACAAAGAAGTTGAAGTGACGGTCTCTACAACGGGGATGGGCACACCATCGGCTGCAATTGTGATGGAAGAGCTGGCAGCGCTGGGAGCGAAGTACGTGATAAGGGTCGGCACGACGGGCGGGATCGGAAGGGACGTGGAGCTTGGAGACATTATTGTGCCAACTATGGCTGTGCCTTTGGATGGGGCATCCAAGGCGTACATAAGAAGGGGAGGGAGGACTGTCGCGGATGAGGAGATGGTCAAGATGTTGGTCAAGAACCTAGAGGGCACCAGGCATCATGTGGGACCTATCTGCACAAGCGACACCTTTTATCTGGAAGAGGAGGAGGACGCGGAGTATTGGGCGTCCAGAGGAGTCCTGAGCTTTGAGATGGAATGCTCGGTGATATTCGCAATAGGTTCTTTAAGAGGGTACAGGGCAGCCGCCGTTCTGACTGTCACTGGAAAGATATTCGGCAGGGGAGATAGGGTACTAGACACCGACAAAACAACCATGAGCGTCGAAAGGACCATAAGGGCGGCGTTGGAGACGCTCAATTTTTTAAAATGATTCTCCATGAAAAATTGATTTAAGTGTTTAAAAAACAGATCCAGCAAGTCCTTTACAAATGACATGNGAAGAGAACTAATGATTTCTTTGCCTGTTAGAACGGTATTGGAGGCAGGCTTCCAACACTTTGATGTAAATTGGTACAAGATAAATTAAAAGAAGGTTAAGCACATTGTATATACGCCGCAGTTGAGGTCGAAGCGAGCCTGTAACGGNACCGAGGCAAAGCAGTTCGGTCTGTGACCCTTCGGGGAAACAGATCGGACGAGGTTGCGTAGGTGCAACGGACAGGATGCAAGACGAGGACGATCCAGGGCGTCAGGACAAAATCGGACGCCACGACCGCGGGAAGTCTTGCATGGGAAGGTCGGAAGGAAAGGCTCTGCCATGGGGGGCCTGGAATTCTGACTTTCTCCTCAAGGTCGGCCTCAACTGCGGTCTCTATTTTGGACTCCCAATTTTCAGCATTCTTCGGTTGGATTGATGCACAAAATTTAAAATGCGTATGAATGGTTTCTGATCTAAGGTTATGAAGACTCATAAGTACTATCTTGAACTTGTAGAGGAGATAAGGTCATTAGTGGATGCCATAAACTTTGGGACGTCTCTGGTCATAGTTGAAGGCCAGAACGATGAGGCTGCTTTGAGGGAATTCGGTCTAAAAACCCCAGTTCTCAAGTTCAGAGGCACCGGGCATTCAGAGACGCTTTTTATTGATGNGGTAGCTCAAGACTATAGGGGGAGGAGTGTGGCTGTTATATTGGACTTTGATGAGGAGGGCATGAGAATGGCTGATCGCATTAGCAGGGAGCTTGAGGAGAGAGGCGTGAAGATTCAACACTACTTTAGGAGGGCTTTTAAGGAGATCCTATTGAAAGAGGGCGTCAGGCATGTGGAGGAGATAAGGGCGATCAAACATAAGTCGCTTTTCTAGCAAGGATAGTCCATTTATATTTGCAACNTGAAAGAGAACNGAGAGGGCAAAAGAGTTGGTTCAGGTAGGGTTTGAGCCTAAAATTGTGTTCATCTGCCCCCTTTGTGGCAAAGAGGTCGAGGTGGTGTACGAGAGGGGCAAGGGGGGTTGGGGCTCTGAGCACGCTAATTGCCTGAATTTCACGGTACTTAGAACCCTGCCCATAAGCCAACCAGCGACTTACGGCCCATTGGTCTTCATAACGCTTGAATCGGACTTTTCTGTCATGGAGGCGGTGGAAAAACTGAGGGAGGTTCTGGGCGAGGAGGTCGACTCCTTAAAGAGGCAGAAGTTGGAGGCAGGGATCAAGCGGCTCGAGTCGAGGCGCGGGTTCGCGGAAAAGAACATGCAGCGGATTCTGGAGGCGATAAGGTCTGGAGTTTTTGGTCTCAAGATACTCTCCGGCAAGGACACCTGGGCAGGTGTTTGGAGAGCGGGGGAGAAGTTTTTTGGGATAGCTCTCTCTGGAAACAGGGTATTGAGGAGAGAGGAGGCAATCCTGGCGACAAGCAGTCAAGAGGAGTTGAAAAAATTTGTTGAGTACTGGCTGCATTACTGGGAGGGTGGAAGGGCTGTATCGGGATGACTCTTAAGGCGGCAGGTCATGAAAAAATTATAAGGGGAGACTTCTAGAGAAAGGGAGAGAAAGACGGCAAAGAAGGTTAGGAAAGTGTATCCCAATTATGTCATTAGGGAGTTCAGGCCGGAAGACATAGACGCGGTATGACCATAAACAAGGTCTGCCTTCCAGAAAATTACTCTCCCGCCTTCTTCCTAGAGCATCACTATGAGAACCCAAAAATATTCTTGGTGGCAGAGGTGGACGGCAAAGTAATTGGTTATAACATGTGCAGGATTGAGTTTGGCATATCGAATATTAGGACGGCTTTTGCCAAGAAGGGGCACGTGATTTCGATCGCGGTGATGAAGGAGTACCGAAACAGAGGCATTGGTTACAGTCTCATGACTGAAGGGATAAAGAGGGTTCGCGAGTGCGGGGCGACGGAGATTTACCTGGAGGTGAGGATTAGCAACAAGCCTGCCATCGAGCTTTACAGGAAGCTCGGGTTCAAGGCGAGCAGAATAATTGAGGGATACTACAGGGACGGGGAAGATGCCTATTTGATGGTTAAAGATCTGTCAGAGATGGAACTTTAGCAGAGAAGTATGCCTCAGGTTCGGGATTAAAAAATCCTGAGAAATACCGTAACAAGGGAAAAAATTATTGGTTTTTGAGGAGCCACTTTAGGGGTATGTCCTGGTATCTTCCGTCTGGAAGTTTTCGCCTTATGGTTATGGGGAGGACGCCCATCTTGAGCTCCTGCTCCGCAATCTCCAATGGAGTCTTACCTGTAGTCTCTATTAGTGGTGGAGCTCCCATGGATATCTGGAGGGCCCTGGCTCCAAGCACCCTGGCCCTCTCGAACCTAGTCATCACTTCCGGACCCAGTATCTGCCGGCTCTCACTCTCTGGACTCAACTCATTCCGCCCATTCCTGAGTATCCTTCTTCGCCGCCCTCGCCCTTCTTCTCCTCCTTCTCCTTTTCCTTCTTTGGCGCAGCGGCGGCGATGATATCATCTATCTTCAGGAGGGTTATAGCTGCTTCGGTTGCCGACTTTATGGCCTGCTTCTTTACGCTCGCCGGCTCGAAGATGTTTTCCTTTGCCATGTCAACGACCTTGCCTGTGAAGACGTTCACGCCCGCGTATTTCTCGCCCCTGGCATGAGCAGATCTGAGCTCCACCAGTATGTCCACTGGGTCGAGACCAGAGTTCTCGGCCAGTGTTGTGGGTATCTCCTCCATGGCTTCCGCAAACTTGAGGATCGCTAATTGCTCCCTGCCGCTGAAGGACTTGGCATAGTCCCTCAGAGTGGTAGCGATCTCCTCCTCAGGAGCTCCGCCGCCTGGGACGAGCCACGGATCTTGTATCACGTTCCTCACAACACACTTTGCATCGTGGAGTGAGCGCTCTGCCTCGTCCACGAACCGGTCGGTTCCTCCTCTAACAAGGATTGTAACTGCCCTGGGGTTCTTGCACCCTTCGACAAAGACCATTTTGTCCTTCCCGACGCGCCTCTCTTCGACGAGTTTTGCGTAGCCAAGGTCTTTGGGTGTGAGGTCGTCTATGGTTGTTACGATCCTTGCGCCACAAGCCTTGGCAAGGTTCTCTATGTCGGACCTCTTGGCTCTTCTGACGGCCGCTATGCCTTTCTTCGCAAGGTAGTGCTGGGCTATGTCGTCTATGCCCTTCTGGACCACCACAAAGTTTGCGCCGGTTGCCGCAATCTTGTCCACCATGCCCTTTAACATCGCTGCCTCCTCGTCGAGGAAGCTCTTCATCTGCTCGGGAGAGGTAATGTTGATCTTTGCCGTGATCTCGGTCTTCTCGATCTCGAGCGGGCAGTCAAGTACGGCGATTTTCGCGTCCTCGATCCTCTTGGGCATCCCCGGGTGGACGATCTCCTTGTCCAAGACAATCCCATGGATCAGCTGGGTCTCGTCGAGTGATTCGCCCTTCTTCTTCTCGAGCTTGATGTTGTCTAGGTCGACCTTGTACTTGTCGCCGACTTTCTCGGCTACAGATAGAGCTCCCTCAACTACGAGGTCGGCAAGCCTCTCAAAGTGACCTGCCACGACACTCTTTCCGCTCAGGGTAGTTATTGCCACGTCCTTGAGCTTTTTCTTGTCGGTCGGATCAACTTTTATTGCCATGCTGTCTATGACGGAAATTGCCTTCTCCATGGCTTTCTTGTAGCCCTCGATGATCACGGTTGGGTGGATCTCTTGATCCAGCAGGTCCTCAGCCTTCCTGAGAAGTGCCCCAGCGAGAACCATTGCTGTAGTGGTCCCGTCGCCGACTTCGGTGTCCTGCGCCTTTGCGACTTCAACCATCATCTTGGCGGCGGGGTGCTGAACATCCATTTCTTTCACGATTGTTGCGCCGTCGTTGCTGATTGTAACGTCACCGAAGCTACTAACAAGCATTTTGTCCATTCCCTTGGGTCCCAAGGAGGACCTGATAGCCTCGGCAAGCGTCACTGCAGCCATTATGTTTGCCCTCTGGGCATCCCTTCCAGTTGTCCTTGAAGTGCCCTCTTTTAATACCAATACTGGTAAACTCTGCGCCATAATAGCATCCTCCAAATTCACTAAAACTAATTTCTTGAAAAAGACAGAAAGCACTTCTATATATTGTTTTCTCTCCAGAAAATGCTTTTATATACATGGAAAAAACTCAAAATCCTCTATGGTAAAAGAAGAACTGAGATACGCAAGTTTGGCAACATTGATCCTAGGAATAATAGATACGTATCTGTTATTGAAAAGGATTTTGGGTTCGCCTTTATTCCAGCTTACATTTGAATTCATGATTTTCTACTTTCCTCTCTCATTGCTGGTAATTTATTTAATTTATTTGAAAAACAGATATAATCAAGCTTGAGTATATATGTCTTGTTTTTATTAGATAAAATTTAGTATATGTTTACTAGAATTTCTTACTAAGACTCAATCCTT
>QNVH01000034.1 GCA_004347955.1 Thermoproteota archaeon
TTGTCAAGAGGCCGAAGATAACCATGAAGATGCCACCGCCAAAGGAGACCCATCTGAGGTCCAGTGACGAAATGAAGGCTGCCCCCATGGCTATCACAAGAACTAGTGGGAGCTCCACCATGAGGTGCCCGAGGCCTATTGAAGGACCTGCCTTCCAGCCCTTCTTTGAGCCGGACGCTATGGTCGCAAATGTCAGCGGTCCAGGGGACATCACCCCCGAGGCACTCACCACCACGACCATGGGCAAGAACTCGATCCAGGAAATCGCCATTGACCCTTGCCCCTCTACTTGCCTCTGCGCCTCCTGAGCTCCTTGTAGACATCCTCCAGACTCGCCCCCCTCATCTTCAAGAGGAGGACCAGGTGGTAGAATAGATCGGCGACCTCGTAGACAGTTCTCTCCTTTCCTTCGCTCAGTGCGGCGACTGCCACCTCAGTCGCCTCCTCCCCTACTTTTTTGGCAACCTCTCCGATCCCCTTGAGGACTAGACTCGAGGTGTAGGACCCTTCCTTCGGGTTGGAGATCCTATCCTCTATGACCTCCTCTAGCTCCCTAAGGATCCCCGCCCCTCCTTGGTAATCCCTGACTGGGATGTGGAAACATGTCTCCTTCCCGGTGTGGCACGCGTTGCCGATCTGGTTGACCTTGAAGAGGAGCGAATCAGCGTCGCAGTCGATATAAACGCCCAGAACGTACTGGTAGTGCCCCGACTCCTCTCCCTTCATCCATAGCCTCTGCCTGGACCTGGACCAGTAGTGCATCATCCCCGTCCTGAGGGTCCTCTCCAGTGCCTCCCTGTTCATGAAGGCCAGCATCAGCACCCTTTCATTCTGGTCGACCGTTATGACCGGTATGATTCCGTTCAACTTCTCGAAGTTCAGGGTATCTATGACCTTTTTAATCTCGGGCTCGCTGAACTTGGCACCTTCCATAGGATCACAACCTCACCGGAACTCCCCTTTCTTTCAGGTACTTCTTCACGTCCTCCACAGTGTACTCTCCGTAGTGGAATATGGAGGCTGCTAGCGCAGCGTCAGCCTTCCCTTCCACAAATGCCCTGTATATGTGCTCAGGGTTCCCGGCCCCGCCGGAGGCTATCACCGGTATGTTCACAGACTCTGAGACCCTCCTTGTGAGCTCTAGATCATAACCCATCTTAGAACCATCGTAATCCATGCTCGTCAGGAGTATCTCCCCGGCCCCTAATTCCTCCACCTTCCTTGCCCACTCCAGCGCGTCCAAACCCGTCCCCCTTCTCCCGCCGTATATGTAAACCTCCCAGCCGCCCGCCTCAGTCCTCTTTGCGTCTATGGCACAAACTATGCACTGGCTCCCGAAAGCCTCGGCCCCCTCCCTCAGAATACTTGGGTTCAGGACCGCAGCCGTATTGAGGGAGACCTTGTCCGCCCCTGCCATGAGGACCCTCCTCACGTCGTTGTAGCTCCTTATACCCCCTCCCACAGTGAATGGTATGGAAAGCTCGTAGGCGGTCTTCTTAACCACGTCGATGAGGATCTCCCTGTCCTCCAACGATGCTGTTATGTCGAGGAACACGATCTCGTCTGCCCCCTGCGCCTCGTAGGTGAGTGCCTGCTCGACGGGGTCGCCCGCGTCCCTTAGGTTCTTGAACCTTATGCCCTTGACAACCCTCCCCTTGTCGACGTCGAGGCACGGTATTATCCTCTTACTCAACATCGGCAAGTACCTCCCTCGCCCTCTTCAGTTCTATCATCCCCTCGTAGAGCGCCCTACCGATAATGACGCCTGCCACCCTCTTCCCCCTCAACATTAGTAGGTCCTCTATTGAGGAGAAACCCCCTGCCAGATAAAACTCCGCAGGAACGCTGGAAGCAACCCTCAGCGAGTAATCGAGGTTTGGTCCTTTAAGCATCCCGTCCCTCTCAATCGACGTCATCATGATCTTCCTCACACCAGCCTCAACGAGCCTCTTGCACAGGACCTCTGCGTCCAGCTCCAGCAGGTCTTTCCACCCTTTGACCGCGACCCTGCCCATGAAGTGATCCACGGCCGCCATCACCCTTTCTGGACCGAAGGACCTGAGGGCATCTTTGATGGTTCTGAGCTCCAAGGCTGCCGTACCAAATATCACCCTCTCGGCGCCTGAGTTTATGTATTCCTCAGCCCTCTCGATGCTCCTTATCCCCCCTCCCACCTGGACCGGTACCTTGACCTCCCTTATTATCCTCTTTATGGCATCCCTGTTGTCCCTTGCCCCTGTTGCAGCGTCCAAGTCTATCACGTGAAGGAGTTCGGCGCCCTCGCCCTCCCACCTCCTCGCAGCCTCAAGCGGGTCGTCATAGTAGACCGTCGCGTCCTCAAGCCTCCCCCTCCTCAGCCTGACACACTTCCCGCCTGATATGTCGACGGCTGGTATGACCTTTATCACCTTCTGCACCACCCAAGGAAGTTCTTCAGGAAGATTAGCCCCTTCTTGCCGCTCTTTTCAGGGTGAAACTGCGTCCCCACAAGGTTCTTCTTCTCCACGATCGCTGGGATCTCGACGCCGTAGTCCGTTGTGGCGAGGACCACATCTTCATCTGTCCTGCAGTAGTAGGAGTGGACAAAGTAAAAGTAATCTCTGGGATTCAGATCCTTCAGCAATGGGGAGTCCTTAACCAGAGTTATATCGTTCCACCCCATGTGGGGGACTTTTACAGATTTGGGCAACCTCACAACCTCCCCACTGATTAGCCCGAGCCCTTGGTACTCTCCGCCCTCATAGCTCTTCTCAAACAGCAACTGCATGCCGAGGCAAACTCCCAGCGTGGGCCTGCTGCCCGACTTGATAGCCTCAACAACCCCACCGAAGCTCTCGAGAGCCCTCATCCCGTCCCTAAAGGCACCCACGCCGGGTATGACCACTGCATCTGCGTCAGATGCCTCCCTCTCGCTTGATGCCAATACAACCTCTCCGCCTGCCCTCTCCAAACCCCTCCTTATGCTGAGGAGGTTCCCGAGCCCCAGGTCTAGTATGGCTACCTTCATCAGATCTCACCCTTGGTACTCGGCACGCCCCCTCCAACCTGCTCTAACGATCTTTTAAGTGCAAGGGCCAGGGCCTTCACCGCAGCCTCGACCCTGTGGTGGTCGTTTGAACCGTAAAGCACCCTTATGTGCATGTTGCACTGGAGGGACTGCGAAAGAGTCTCCAGGAAGTGTTTTATGTCCTCAAACTTCGTGTCCTCTATGACCTCGCTCCTAACACCAAGCTCTAGCCGGCTGTATGCTCTGCCCCCGAGGTCTATTACCGCCCTCGCCAAGGAGTCGTCCATAGGGACATATGCGTAACCAAACCTGGCAATCCCTCTTTTATCCCCGAGGGCTGAGAGGATGGACTTGCCTATAGCTATTGCCAAGTCCTCTATCAGATGGTGCTTCAGGTCACCCTCAGCTCTGACCCTTATGTCAATGCCACTGTGCTTTGCAAGAGTCCTGAGCATGTGGTCCATGAATGCTGTACCTGAAGAACCCTCAAAAACCCCCCCTCCGTCGAGCTCGGTCGTCACGCTTATGTCAACTTCGTTGGTCTTCCTCTTGTGCTCTCCACATCTCGGTCCCATTCACACACCCCCAAGAACCTTTTTCAGCGCCTCAACAAACTTTAGGTTGTCCTCCCTCCTGCCCACAGTCACCCTCAGGCAGTTCTCCAGGAGCGGGAGCCCCCCTCTGTCCCTTACCTCTATACCTTCTGCCCTGAGCGATCTGCAGACTTCAGAAGAAGGCCTTGCAGGATCTATCAATTTTACAAGTATGAAGTTTGCGCTCGAGGGGTATGCCTTAACGCCGTTGACCATCTCCAGCTCAGCCATGAGGTACTCCCTTTCCTCCACCACCATCCTTATGAAAGCCTCATACACCCTCCTGTTCTTTAAGACTAGTCTGCAAGCCTCCTGCGCAACTGAGTTTACACTGAATGGGCTCTGAGCTGACCTCAGCCATTTGACGAGGTCGCGGTCCCCGACCCCATATCCTACCCTCAGCCCTGCCAGACCGTATGCCTTCGAGAAGGTCCTCAGGACCAGCAGGTTCGGGTACTTTGGCGCCTCCAACGTCAGGCTGTATGGTGCAAAGTCGACGTATGCCTCGTCCAGCACAACAATGCCCTCAAACTCCTCAACAACCCTCAGGACCTCGTCCCTCTGATACTGCCTTCCCGTCGGGTTGTTTGGAGAGCAGATGAATATCACCTTGGTCCTCTCATTAACCGCAGACAAGACCTTCTCGGCGGATATCTCAAAGTCCTCGTCCGTCAGGACGTTTCTTGCAATGCCGCCTGACAGCCCCACGTAAAACTTGTACATCTCAAAAGTGGGATCGACAACCAGCGCCTCCCCCCTTCCCACAAACACCTTGGCAACGAGATCTAAGATCTCGTCAGACCCGTTGCCCACTATCAACTCGTCTTCCCATATGCCGAGCTCTTGTGATATGGCTTCCAATGCCCTCCCGCCCTTTGTAACTGGGTACCTTCTCACGTCAACGCCCTGGGCCGCNTCCATCAGAATGGTGTGGGAGAAGAACTTGTCCACAAGGAAGTTCTCGTTGAGTCCCATCCTCAGACGAACTTCCGAGAGATCCTCGTAGGTAGCCTTTTTGCCCTTAAGAACTTCCTTTATCTTCTCCTCAATAAGGTCCTCTGCCTTCATAATTCTCCCGTCCTGAGGATTATCGACTTGGCGTGGTACGGCATCCTCTCCGCGTCCGCAAGCACCTTCCCATCGGCACTCACGCCCAGGAGTCCGTCCTTGGTGCACTTCACGATCTCGTTCGCCTTCAGGAAGTCCCTCACCGAGAGGGGCGATGCCCTCTTTGCCCACCCCATT
This sequence comes from Thermoproteota archaeon, assembly GCA_004347955.1. Classification (GTDB taxonomy): domain Archaea; phylum Thermoproteota; class Methanomethylicia; order Methanomethylicales; family Methanomethylicaceae; genus WYZ-LMO10. The sequence continues at coordinate 4,846 of QNVH01000034.1, forward strand.
GTTGGCAGGACATGGTTTGTTCCTGCGGTGTAGTCCCCGATTGCCACTGGGGAGTACTCTCCCAAGAATATCGCCCCCGCGTTCTCGATCTGGTTCAACACCTCATCGGCGTCCTCACAGATGAGCTCTAGGTGCTCCGGAGCGATCTCGTTTATCAGCCTGACTGCTTCCTGTCTATTCTTGACCAAAACAATGCACGCGTTTGAGAGGCTCTCATTGAGTATCTCCTCCTTACCAAACTCGCCAATACCTCTCTCCACAAAACCTTCGATCTTACTCGCGACCTCAAACCTTGGGGTAATGAGTATCACCTTTGCCCTCGGATCATGCTCCGCCTGGGCGAGGAGATCCGCGGCGAGCCATTCGCAGATCTTGGGATCGTCCACATCCGCGTATACAACTAGCTCGCTGGGTCCAGCTGGCATGTCAACTGCGACGTCCCAGCTCACCAGCATCTTCGCCACGGTCACATAGATGTTCCCTGGGCCGACTATCTTTTCCACCCTCCTGACACTCTCAGTCCCGTAAGCCATGGCAGCGATCGCCTGAGGTCCCCCAACCCTGTAGACGCTGTCGGCTCCGGTCACGTACGCCGCTGCCAATATGGCATCAGGCACCCTCCCGCCTTCCTTTGGCGGGGTGGATACAGCACACCTGCTCACGCCAGCCACCTTGGCCGGCAGGACCGTCATGAGAACTGTTGAGAGGTAAGCTGCTCTCCCTCCGGGGATGTAGGCACCTGCGGAACTTATTGGCATGAACCTCACACCAACAGACAACCCTGGGGCCGTTTCTATGGCGAATGATTCCGGAACCTGCCTAGCCTGAAACATCCTTATCCTCTCTGCAGAATTAGAGAGGCTCCTCTTGACCTCCTCTGGCATCGAGTCGTAAGCCCCTCTGAGTTCTGGGGGATCAACCAAAATCTCCTTTGCCGAGATCTTCACACCGTCAAACCTCTCAGTGTATTCAAGGAGGGCGGCATCCCCCCTCACCTTCACGTCGCTCACGATCTTTCTGACACTCTCCACGACCTGCTCCGGCACCGTTTCTGGTCTCCAAAGCCTGAAACCATCATAATCCAATATTCTCATGTCATCCTCACCAAGAGAGATTCCAAGATCTTTATGCGCTCGTACTTTGTCTTATATGCGACCTTGTTGCATATGAGCTTAGCAGTTGACCTCAGTATGGTTCCTATCGCCCTCAAACCGTTCCTCTCAAGGGTCCTCCCGGTGCTGGCAAGATCAACAATGCAGTCAGCCAGACCCAGTATTGGTGCTATCTCGACCGCCCCCCTCAGTGCTATTACCTCCACCTGGATCCCCAGCTCGTTGAAGAACTGCCTAGTAAGATTTGGAAATTCTGTCGCGACCCTGGTACCTTGGGGGAGCTCGGCTGGATCTTTATATTTACTGTCTGACTTGACGGCAACAACAAGGCTGCACTCGCCGAAGCCCATGTCAGCGAGCTCGTAGACCTCAAGCCCACTCTCCGCCACAACGTCCCTTCCAGTTATCCCCACATCCGCTATACCATAATAAACATAAATTGGTATATCTGCAGCCCTTACGGAGAGGAGCTGAACCCCCTCCAGCGTGGTGTTGGTCAGGTAGACCCTGTCCTCATCTAAAGGTCGTATGTTTGCCCTCTCCAAGGCCTCCATAGCTGGTCCTCTGAGTCGCCCTTTGTTTGGTACTGCCAGTATCACCCCTTTCATAATTCGCCCTCCAGCACCTTCCCGCTCCCCAGATCCATTACCCTACCACCGATGAGTATGCCCTCCTTCTCTCCCCCATAACGTGAAACCGTGCAGGCAACCCCTTTGTCCCTCAGCCTCCTAGCAAGCCGGATAGCCTCGTCTCTGTACCCATCTAGATAGTAGACCGACGTGGGCTGAGCCTTCCTGCCGCCCAGGCCCTCCATCGCCCTGACCAGCAGATCCACGCTCACAGCGAAGCCCACCGCGCCCATGTCCAAGCCGAACTCTTTCATCATCGCATCGTACCTGCCCCCGCCGCCTATGGGTAGTCCAACACCCTCCAAGAAGATCTCAAAGACTACGCCGTTATAGTACCTCATCTCCCTCAATGTGCTGAGATCTATTCTGACATTGCCGGAGTATCCGTAGGCCTTGAGAACGTCAAATAGCTCCCCAAAATACCTTATGTCCTCCTCGATCCCTCGGACCCCAATCTCTGCCACCTTTGTCAACACGTCCGGTCCGCCCCGCACCTCCATCATGTAAGCGAATGCCTCCAAGGCTCGATCGTCGGTTACAACCTCCCTCAGGTCCCCCATGGATTTTGCTGAGACCGCCCTTCTGAGCCCCTCGTAGTTGGTGATCTTGAACTGATCCACAGCCTTTCTGAAGACTGATATGCTTCCTAAATCCACCTTAGCCCCGCCCAAGCCTGCCCTCTCCAAGCACTCAAGCGCGAGCGCGATAATCTCTCCGTCGGCCTCCGCCCCTCCCTCNCCGATCAATTCGGCTCCTGCCTGCCAAAATTCCCTTTGCGAGTGAGTCTTGGGACTCAGGAATCTGATACAGTTCTCAATGTAGAACAACCTGCNCTCGCTGCAAGACCTAGACGCCAGCATTCTTGCAATCTGTGTGGTGACCTCCCCCCTGAGCGAGAGTAGCTTGCCGTCTCCGTCTTGGAATTTGAAAATGGAGTCGGCGAAGGGCTCGCCAGCTCCGCCCCGGATGATGTCGAAGTAGTCTATGGTCGAGGTTCTTACTTCCCTATAGCCCCAGAGCTCAAAGGTCTGCCTGAACTTGTCCTCTATGTACCTGTACTTGTCAACTTCTTCTGGGGAGAGATCCTTGAATCCTTTCGGCGTCTGGTAACGCGTGAACTAAATTCCTCCTGTCCACAGTTCTCCCCTCTCCCATGGCATGTGCCTCCCTGTATTTAAATATTTCCCACATATTTCCCACTTTAAAGAAGATAGATTTAATCCTCTAAAAGGTTTCATATAACCCTTTTAAACTCTCAGAGACGACTGAAACCCCGGGCGATGATATGGTGCGCCAGGCTACCCGTGCTCTTGTGGGGACTTGCGAGGAGACCCTCTCAGCGCTTTGTCAGTTGCAGACGACACTCAAGGGCTTGAAAAGCCTATCGGGTAAGCCAGGTCAGAGGAGGTCATATAAGCGGCTGAAGGAGATTGGNATGACCATGATTCTAACGCCAACCCCGGAACCATTCAGCGACATAATTGGGATCTCACTCTTGGGAATTGCCAAATATCTGGAATGGCGCTCACCTCCTCTGACCTTGTCTGACATTGGAGAGGAGTTCCGAACAACTCTCAAAAACATCCGCATCTTATAGATTGATTGAAAATGAGCGCATCATGCNTCTTCGGGCGGGACTATTGCGCTGTTCCCCGCCTCATCCTCAATTATTATCCTGAACTGGATCTTGCCATCCATCGCGAGCTTTATCCTCTCAACGGCCTTCCTGGCGCGCTCCTTAACAGCCCCCTCAGACCCTCTGTAGAGTTGCTCAGCAATAGCTAGGAACCTGTCCAAGACCCCTTCTACATTTGTTATGAAAGCCTCAGATCTTGGACCCGGCCTCAGCTCAAGCCCAAGCTCTGGAATGAGTATGGTTGACGTTGTGGACCTTATCACCCTAGCCGAGAGGTCACCCACGTTCCTTACATTGTACTCAACCTTAGACGGTCCTGAGTACTCGAGCGCAACTGTGTCGAATACCCTGTATCCGCACTGTGAACAGAGCATCGATATTATCAGCATCCTTCCGAAACGGGGTATCTTGACATATACCTCCTTGACTTCCAAGGTTTCCCTGCCGCAACTCGCGCAGAGCACCCTGTAAGTGTTTTCCCTTCTCTCATCGGGGGTTTCTGGAATCATAAATCAAAAAACGAAGACCCTGTTTATTTCCTTTTTTTCTTTCACAGGGTCACACATGGGGGACTGTTATCTTTTGGCAACCACTAAGAAGGAATTTAACGCGTTGAGCTGGAAATCCCAAACCATTTCAGGGGTGGGGTAGTTCACATTGATGATATTGCGGTCAGTATAAATCTTAATAATGAGCAACTCAATTGTGAATGGGGGCTTTCTAAGTGAACGGTTCCGAGATCAAACTGGTTCCCATAGGGGTAGTCAAGGTAAAGGAGAAGGATGAGGAAGTCAAGAACTCCGTGAAGGGGGTCCATGGAGTCATAGAAGTGTTCGAGGAGTATGCCGACGGCCTGAAGGGCATTGATGGTTTTTCCCATCTGATCATCCTGGCTTACCTTGACAGGGTCTCAGGGGGAGGTAGGAAGACACTCCTGGTAAAGCCACGCAGGTACGTGAGGCTGGGCATAGAGCCAGACATCATACCGACGGTCGGGGTTTTCTGCACAGACTCCCCGCACAGACCGAACCCAATCGCACTGAGCATAGTGAAGCTACTCAAGACCGAGGGTAGAGAACTCCATGTGAGCGGCTTGGATCTCTTTAATGGCACACCCGTGCTGGACATTAAGCCATACACAGAATCGAGGGTGGTTAATGACCTGAATTACCCGAAATGGTACTCTGAATTGTTGAGGATCGTCAAAGAAAAAGCAGGCACTGCAGTCGAGCCATGACGTCCTCCATAAAAGGGGCTATCGCCTTTGGCGGGATTATTCATTCAGTGCAGTTGTTTGACTATAACCTGAGCAAGTTATGTTTCATGATCAAAATGGTTTAAATCTTGGCACGTAATCTAAACAGATAAGGGGCAATGATTATGGAGCTCTCTGCAGTTTTCAATATTGTCTACTACTTCTTTGACCTGATCAGATCATTCATAAGCTTCATAGTGGAGAACACTATTTTGAGAGGAAGGCCAGACCTTGCAAATTCCTTCTCGTCCGCGATAACATTGTTGATAACCGTCACAGCCATATACATCCTCCTGGTATTTGTTACGGCGGCCAAGAAGGCGATAGGGATCGTCCTTCTGATCGGATGGGCCCTCCTGATCCTTAGCCTTATTCTTGCTGGATTCGGGATTTAGGTCTGTCTGAGTTTGCTTTTTATCTATATGTTTGTAGATGTTATTTAACCTAAAGTCTGCTTTGCACACCATCTTTCTTTTCAAGACCCAATCCGTCGCGACTTACGGTTCAGTAACTCGATTTTCATGGAAGCCTTATCTTTCCAGTCAGGCATATCCCCGATGCGTCCAAGCACAGCAGATCAACATAGCCGGTGTGGCTTGACGGAGAGAACCTCGCGCGCAGCCCTCCAGGAGTGCCATAAATTACCACAGGCGCCCCGTCTATCGCTAAGGATTTTGGAATGGCCTCCACAGGCTTCCCGTCCTCACAAACGGTGTACTTGAAGACCACCTCATACACCATCCCAGTGCTCGAAGGCGTTTTTTCCATAGAAATCAAGGCGAACTCCACCCTGTATGAAATAAGTTCAGTGCTAACCTCGTAATACAGCCTGTCGATCCGGGGGGAGTAGCTCCTGTTTACAAATATGTAGTAAAGGTTCCCCGGTAGGAAAGTGTTGAGGAAGGAAAAAGTCGGCGGGTACACAGACACTGTCGAAGAAGTGGGCCAGCTTGTGGCATTTATTGGAATCAGAACGAGCCCTTCTGAGTCCGCCCAATATTCTGCCCCTGAGAATCTGATCCTCCAACCTGGCCTCAAGCCTGTGACGTTTATTCCTGAGTACCAGTCAGGTATTCTGTAAAATTCTAGTCGCAGGTAGTCTACCCTGCCCCACTGCGGGTTTGAGTAGAGCGCGTATCCCACCCTGCTGCGGGCGAAAGTATGAAAGGCGATAACAACCATGTCTACCTGAGTGAAGGCATCCTTGTAAAGGTTCGTTACACTCAAATTCAGGGAGGGCGCCGTCGACCTCGCGGACTGTGCTATTGGGGTCCAGTTTCCTCCCCTGACCGTGTAAACGATGATCTCGCCCCACCCCTCCAGCAGCTTATCTGCGGTGGCGTAATAGGTAAATGACCCCTCTGCCGCCGTCGAGACCGTCATGTTTCTTACCGTTGCGTTTACGTCATACCTCAGGTAGTACCATGCCTCCATAGTCGGGAAATCGCTGCCCGGCGGATAATAGTATGATAGCCTTTGCTCGTCAAACCTGACGTAGCCTGAGGACGACGAGAAGGTTGGGGTCTGCCCGCCGCTGACTAGGTTGTATGAGAACGTCCACCCTGCGGTCGTCGAGCACTCGCTCCCAAGCGTCCCCATCTCAGCACTAATTCCTGTACCTTGCTTTATTAGCGTNCCATTAGACACATAGACGAGTCTGTCATTCCAATCNAGGCCCCCCGTGTANCTTGCCACGCTCCTCAAGTATGGCCTGCTCACCACCTCCACAGTCCCGTTGAACGGCTGCGGGATCTCCGAATTTTGTATCTGTATGTCATAACCTGTGCC
>QNVH01000035.1 GCA_004347955.1 Thermoproteota archaeon
ATAAGAAACAACAGCCACAATAACGGTAAAGCAAACGCCATGGTAAACAACTTCTGGTCCTTCGACTACATAGTTAAAAGGTTCAAAGAAAGAGCCGAAGAATACGGCATAGAAGTGGAGGAGAAGAGCGAATATAAAACATCGAGCAAATGCCCATTCTGCCACTCTGAGGACATAGTGACAAGAGGAAGGCTCTTCAGATGTCTATATTGCGGGTTGGAGGCGAATAGGGATGCTGTAGGCGTCCTGAATATAGGTTCTCGTGAGGGCGAGAACATTAACAGGGTAGTGGCATACCCTTTGCTTCTGAGGTGGGATGGTATGAGGTGGGAGCCTAGAAGGGCTGTGAAGAACCGATCGATGATCCCCCCAGAAGCAAGAATCTCCCGACTTTAGTCGTGGAGAGTGTCAAAATGATCTGTGGTCCAACTGGAGATATTGTTGCTGAACAACCAATGGATAGAGAGGGTATTATAACTGCAGACATAGACCTTTCATCGATCATAGAGCAGAAAGAGATCCACGATATTATTGGATACTATAACCGCTTTGATATATTTCACCTCGAAGTTGACTTCACACCCAACATACCCCTTTGGTACAAAACCGCGAAGGATTCAGGTAAGCTCTCTGAAACCAGTGATTTTGAAAAAGTAAACCTGGGGGCGAGAAAAGTAGAAGGAAGATATTTTAGAAAAGAAGTAAAGCAATCTTAATTTCTATATTAAAATAATATCATTCAAACTTTTTTAAGACTTCTTTCAATTTTTCACATATGAACGCCTTTGCTCTCATCAGCTCATCCTTGTCGCCAACCAGCACCCAAGCCATTGGAATGGCGTCTCCTTCAACAGCTGAAGGCGTCTGAATTGGCTTCTCCGCTAACTCTACCTTAAACTTATGCGTGGCTTCTGCTATAATCGAGTATGGGGTTCCTGCCGGTATTGGCATAAAAAAGCTCTTTTTTTCATTTTCCTNATCCATATTTATCCCTATCCAATAATTGCCCTTTCTTTATCTACGATTTCTTGCCTCACTAATCTGTTTTATGCTTATGTTACCGCAAATTACACAATAATTGGCAATTCTTATACTCTTTCTTATACTCTCTGATATTACTGAAAACCTAGGTGCTCTATTTATGTCAAATATTAACCCCCATTTTATATCGATACTTAAAAATGGCAAATGTCATTTAAGCCTACGAGTGTATTGGTCAGACGCGCTTGGCGATCAAGGAAATTTCCCACCCAAGAATTCTAAGAGAACTCTTCCCTTCTCAACTTTCTCACGGCGGTGATAATCGATTGGTGGTGGACCATACATACTGCATGGTATATGAAGGAGTCGTTTTCAACTAAAATTTCGAGCATTCATATTTTTTAAGTCTGCTTAGGTCTAGGTCTCATGACTCTGAATCTCACACTATTGACCTCTCCCTTAAGGAGCTTCTCAACGTCCTCAGAAAACGCTATTAGGTTGATGTTTACCATTACAAATCTGCCATCCCTTGACCTCCTCAATCTAATGGTCCCCTGCATATTTTTCTGGGAATCTGGCCTGCTCTGAGCCGGAACCTCCCCGCCGGTGCCTGGCGAAACTTTTACACCCGCTCTCCCGATTTTTTGAGCTGGTGTCTCCAAGGTGATCCCGAGCTCCATCGCCTTGTACTTAACATCATCGTAAGCATCTTCAGGAACGTCCCAAGCCTTGATCTCCGGGTTCCATCTACCCCCGACAGACTTTATATATTCAGCAAGCTCTGGGTTATACCTTGAGGATACCAACACCATATATAATTCCTCGAATCTTTCTATCTCATTCGAGGTATATATACTGCCCTCCGCCCATCTCATCAGCAATGGCGCAGAAAGCCCAACAAACCGAGGATCTCNNAGCACTCAGCCGGGGGTCAATCTTCATAAATCCCGCATCGCCCAAAATCCAACATGCCCTAAATCTCGCACTCATATGCGATACCATTAAAACTCATAAAACGCAATTGAATAACAAAGGTGGGCTCTTTGGACACAAAAGTCGTGACAGAGACCATCAGGATTCTCAAAAACATCCCCAGGACTGGGTGGCTACAGCGGGGAATACCGCCTTCAATAGCGGAGACTGTTGCAGAACACACATTTGAAGTTAGTTCGATCCTTGCGACCGTCGTGATGCATACAGGGAACTCCTTGGACAAAAAGAAATTGCTACTCATGGGAATCATTCATGATTGGGGGGAATCCGTGGCAGGCGACATCCCAAGATCTCTTACGAGGAAAATTGGGAAAGAGACAAAAAAAGTTACAGAAAAGCGGATAATGCAGGAACTCTCCACAATCAGTGGCTTCCCGGAGCTCTTTAAACTCTTTGAAGAGTATGAGGAGCAGAGGACCCAAGAATCCATTGTCACAAAGGCAGCAGACTTGATAGCGACACTCAGACAAGCTTTAGATTATGCAGAGATGAATTACCGTGTAGTGGACATAATTGAGAGCTGCCAGAAGGAGTTAGAAGAGGTCTTTAAGGGGATAGAAGACGAGTCCATAATTAATATCTTGAGAAATCTGACTCGGTGATCTCCTACCTGCTTCTAAAAAATATGGCGGAAGGCGAACGGACATACTGGTTTCTGATCAAACCGCCTCATTCCAGGGAACTTTCTAACGAGAATATTGATCCCGACGATTTTTGGAAATTCTGCACTTTATTTAACCTCCGCAAGAAGACCCCGCCCGAGAGGGTGAGGTAGTTCACTAAACATCCAAATGTTGTTGCACATTATGTATTTTTGTTTCGTTATGTATTACTTATTCTGTATTTTTATAGATTCTAAAAATGCGACGACATGGCTCAAAAATTCCACTGGCTTTTCTTCATGAGGTATATGCCCGCAATCATTTATTTTTACAAAACTAGCGCCAGGTATTTCACTAGCGAGTCGCTCCGCATAGGAAGGAGCGATTATTTCATCTTGGGCTCCAGTGATCACAAGGACTGGCACCGATACTCTGCTCAAATTTTGTGAAAGCCTTAGATCCCCTGATGCCAATGTATACTGCCAGAGCGCGTAATCCCAGTTCTCTGCCATGAGGGGTCTGCGGTAACCCTCTATAATGTCTGGGGTGATCTTAGAATCGTTATACCAAGCTAGGTACAGGGTATTGATCCCGCTCTCTCCCGCTATACTCCTCACAAGCAGCGGTCCTAGCCTTTGGAATTGGGGGAAATAGCGAAATATCTCTACATACCAAGGCGCGCCCACACCATAAACTGCAGCATCCTCGAAAATCAAAGCTTCAACCCTTTCTGGGTGCCTGTAATAAGAAAGCAGTGCTATGGCACCCCCTGCAGAATGCCCCAATAGTACCGCCCTATGAATCCCCAACCCGTCCATCAAACCGACAGTCAAATCTGCCGCAAATTCACTACTGTATGGGTTAGGCCCATCCCAATTCTCAAGCAAGGGTCTCTCCGTAAAGCCGAAAGCAGGTCTGTCAAAAACTATGACTGTTCCATGCCTGGAGAGCTCTTCGATGACGGGTTCGAATGAGAATGAATATGCACCAAAACCGTGCAGAAGAACGATCGCAGGCTCCCCTGAGCCATAGATCTTGTAGTGCACCTTTAACCCGTTGACGACCATGAACTTGCTGTCCTCTTTCCCAAGCCTATCTGGAGGGAACGTTCCGAGTAATTTGGGAACTGGAACCAGGTATGGGACAACAAAAAGGATGAGCAAAAGGACAGACAGCAAGATTGTTAATGCTTTCTTGTTCTTTCCCATATTTCAATNAGTCTCTCTTTGCAAAGATTCCAGCAACTCCTTCGCCCTTGTAATTTTTATATTTCTTTCTTTGACCATCTGGTCAACAATCCTGTCTATTTGGTCACCTCTGGCTCCTGCCATTATTGCTATATTGCGAGCATGGAGCTCCATGTGCCCCCTTTGAATGCCCTCAGTGGCTAGAGCCCTCAGGGCGGCAAAGTTCTGGGCCAANCCCACCGCACAGGCGACCTCTGCCAACTCGCTAGCCGTCCTGACCCCTAGTATTTTGAGACTCAACTGCGCCACGGGGTGCGTCTTTGTTGCCCCTCCCACCATGCCTAGCGCCATTGGGAGCTCGAGTTCTCCCACAAGATCCCCTTTTGTATCCTTGTACCACTTNGAGAGGGGCAGATACCTTCCAGAGATTGAGGCATAAGCGTGAGCGCCCGCCTCTATGGCCCTCGTGTCGTTGGCTGTTGCGAGTGTCACGGCGGTGACGCCGTTCATTATGCCCTTGTTGTGGGTGGNAGCCCTATAGGGGTCGTAATAGGCGAATTTGTAAGCCTTCACGATATTGTCGACGACTTCTTCCCCACCGATATTATCCTTTTTGTACACCACTGTAGCTCTAACTCTCCTTTCTGTGGCCAAGTTCGATAATATCCTCAGGAGCGCCCTCCCGCGCGCTATCCTCTCGACATCAGGGGCTATCCCCTCTAGAATTGTATTCACGGTATTTGCTCCCATGGCATCCCTGCAGTCCACAAAGAACTCGGCGACTAACATGCTGTCCTCCGCAGGTCCAACAATTCTCACCCCAAAGTCCTTGACCCCGCCCCCTATTTTGGGCAGCACGTCTGCGAATTGATTTGCCTTTTTGATCAACTCTTCTTTAGAGTTCAAGAGCCTAATCCTCGCCTCCTCCGGATCTTTCACATCTAAAATTTGTATCTGCCCCCTCATCACTGGCGGGGTGCTTTTCGCAGTAAACCCCTGCGGAAGTGCCAGCTTTGCCGCGTGGCTCGCCGCTGCAACTACCGACGGCTCCTCTGTTGCCATTGGTATCAGGTAGTCCTTTCCGTTGATCCTGAAGTTTGTAGCGATCCCTAGCGGAATCTGGATCGTTCCCACAACATTTTCAATCATTTTGTCTGCGAGTGAAATATCAAGCCCGCAGTCCAATACTTTCAATTCGTCCTCAGATAATCCTGTCCTCTCAATTAATGTCCTCCTTCTCTCCTGTATGGACATTTTGTAAAATCCCGGTATTCTGGAATCTGTCACCATTTAGTCAAGCCTCCAAGGCTGGTTAGCACCTCTATCACCCCTTTCCCATTATCTTTGTCGCATATAATGTCCGCCATCTTCTTAAGTTCTGGCACCGCGTTTCCCACGGCCACCCTAACATCCGCGATCTCGAACAATGAGAGATCATTAACCTCGTCCCCAATGGCCATTAACCTTCCTCCCCCCAGGCTCATCGCAGCTACCTTTGCACCTCTTCCTTTGTTCCAGCCGGCCGGCATGATCATATACCCGTCTTTATTTAAGTCAATAAAAACGTCATTCAGGAGACCATGCTTCCCGAGTCTCTCTTTCAAAATAGGTAGGTCTTTTATGTCTCCAAATATGATGACCTCCCCGCATTTAAAATGTATGCGCCCCTCTTGGAGCACCTCTACTAAATTTTTCTTCAAATCTGTCCACTCCCCGCCTATCAAAACTTCCTTTCTTTTCCCACATTCTGTTATGAGAATCGTTCCATTTTCAACAACCATCGCATCAAAGATCCTCACAACATCCCTGTCGGGTATGTCCTCATGCAACCTCCCAGTAGCGAGTATCTTCTTTTGAGGGATCTTAAGTAAAACCTCCTTAACATCCTCAGAGATTTTGAATCCCAAATCCTCACTCGCAACAGTTCTGTCGTAGTCCATCACGATCAAATCGGCATTTATCTTCATTTTCCCCACCAGTATGGACTCGCCTAAACGGCCTCGCCGAGCAGCCTCTTATATAGCGCTATGTGGTCTCTTGCCCCCCTCTCTGCAGAGAAGAGCTCATCATAAATCTTCTTACTCTCATTGCCCATCATTCTAGCACACCTCTCATTAAGGAGTATGTACTCTAGAGCCTCTGCCAAACTATTCGGGTCCTCCGGTGGCACCAGAAATCCGTTTACGCCAGGCCATATCTGTGCAGGAATCCCGCCCACGCTTGTTCCTATAACCGGCTTTCCAAATGCCATTCCCTCTGTGATCGCCAGCCCGAAACCCTCCTGGATCGAGGGCAGAACAACAACGTCACTTGCCTTATAGGCTGCCATCAAAAGTTCCCTTTTTATAGCACCCGTAAATATCACCTTGCCGTTCAAATTTTTAGAGGAAACCATTCTTTGCAGCTCTTTGTAATATTCTTCCTTATCCTTTACCTTCAAAACCTCTTTACTCAATGATCCGTTCCCAACAAATACAAGCTTGAATTTCATTTTAAGCCTGGACGCTGCCTCCATCAAGATATTCTGCCCCTTCAACCGGTCTATCCTTGCAACGCAGAGTATTAGCTTTTCATCTTCCGCAATATTGTAAGTCTTTCTAAAGTCTATATCCGTGTCTTCGACTTCTATAAATGGCGGGATGCAAGTTACTTTACTCCAAGATAAACCAGACTTTAGAGCACAATTTACGTAGGGCTTCGTTGAAAAAATTGAATTTGTATACTCCTTCAAGTAACCAACAACGAAACTTCTCCATCCCGCCTCCACGTCTTCCGTGAAGGGTATGTGCCATGTGAAGGGCATAGGCACTTTCAAGCCTCTCAACAACCATCCCAAAGGCATAAGCTGAAAGTCGTGTATGTGGACGATGTCTGGCCTCTCTTTCTCATATACCTCCCTTACCCTCTCTTGAAAGTACAGGTTCACGCCCATGTAGCCGTTGAAACCATAAACATGTTTATTGTAGAGCCGGTCGATCGGAATATCTTTGCCATGAAATACCTTGAGGATGAGCTCCTTAAATTCTGTGTATTCTCTCACCATATCTTCGGGAAAACTCTTTGCCCTGGGTACTCTGTAAACTTTAAACCCTTCAATTTGCTCTTCCGGAGGGGTCTTTGATGTTCGAAGGTTTACGAAAACCGCCTCATGTCCCTTCTCTCTCAACTTACGTGACAACCAAATGAGATAATAAGACACGCCTCCTGTGCTCGGGAAGAAGGACTGGCTAACGTAAAGGATCTTCAATTGTATCGCCACCTATCTTTAATCCACAAATTTTTGGTACCTCCACATCAGGCGCATCTCTTCAACAAGATGGCCTCCTGCATCCCGCCAATGGCTCCTACCTCTTTCAGAATGCTAATGCCTTCAAGAATCCTGTTCCTATTTCTCTTACTCAGTACGTCAAAAACCTCCTTTGCCTCGAATAATATGACCGACAAAACATCCCAGCTTCCAAAAACCTCCTCAACAACCTCCTTGCTAAGACCAACGCCTTTAAAGTCTTCTACTTTCTTGAACCTATCCATGACGATTGGTGGCTCGATCAATGTGATCCTTTCATTTTTGTAAGTGATATAATATGGGACGTAAAGAAGTTCAACATCCTCATTCAGTTCCACCCCTTTCCAAATGTAGCTCCTGATTTTGCCTAACTCTTCCTCAAGAAGTTTGATAGCACTCTCTGTGAGATCTTTGAATTTTTTGTACTCGAACTTCAGCTTACTTTCCCTGGTGCGCAAATTCCAGAGAGCTCTATCGCGTTCGGCGCATATGGCATCTAATTCCTTAACCATCTCCCTTCTCTTCATGACAAACTCTTCTCTGGCTCTTCTCAACTCCAGGTCCTCCTTCGATGGAAGGACCTTCTCTTCCTCTACCAGCCTTGCTATCCTCTCCTGCACCTCTTCGACTCTCTTGAAAGTTCGATCCTTTTGCTCCTCAAGTTCTGAGAGGTCCTCCAAGGACTTCTCTTCATTTCTCTTGTTCACTTCAATCAATTTCTCGCACTCTTCTAGTTCCTTAATGATGCTCCTGATATTGTCGAATTTTTCAATGTTCTCTTCGATCCTCTTCTTTTCAAGCGTGAGTTTCTCTTTTTTAGCCTTAACCCTCGCAATTTCTTCACGTAATTGATTAATGCCCTTCTTTATTTTTTCAATTCTCTCATCAATTGATCTGAGCTCACCCATCAGGTTTTTAATCAGTTTTTCAAGGCTCTTTCGCTCATTCCTCAGCAATTCCTTGCGTCTCTGGAATTCCTCCTTGATTTTCCTTATTACCTCGTTCTCACTGCCACTCAGCAGTCCCTCGATCTGAATATTTTTCTCGGCAATTTTCCTCCCGCACTCCTCATCAATTCTCCTGCACTCATCACGTATTTTTTCGAGATCTTCTCTCAATCTCGTCTCACTGCTCTCTAAAGATGAGGCTAATTTCTCTAAGTAATCTTTTAAACCCACATAAATTCTAACAAACTCCTTTGCCGCAAAAATTGCCTCTTCCCTTGTCAAGACGTGTGGTATTGCATATCCGTCCCCTATCTCCCCTTCAACCGTGCTATTTAACCAGCGCAACAGCTTTTCGTTCCCAATTAAAGGTAAATCGTATGTTTTAGATGAATGGATTACATATTCATGATGAAATTCAGTGAATTCCTTCACTCTCAACTTATGGAGCCCCATACCATCAATGGGGATGANATATTTGCCCTCGCGAACAAGATAAATGGGGTAGTAGATCTTAGACAAAAAATTGACCTTTTCTAACCTATCCTCGCTTATAAACCCCGAGAAACTTCTCCATTTTTTGCCCAAAATTCCCATAGCTTCAAGTAAAGCAAGCACGTCCCCAGCGGGATTAGGAAGTGCCCTCAAACTTCCATCCCTTTCTACACTGAATCCAAAGTTCATAAGCCTCATTGGTTTTCCTTCCCTACACCATAACCTTAATTTTCTGGGATTATTAATCTTGCCACTTAATTTTATGGTCGCCCCCAACCATTCTTTTTATTTGTAATTATAAATAATTATAATTATTAACAACTTTTATATATTACTTATGGGACAAAATTTTGCTTATGCCTTTATTCGATTGTCAAATGTCGAATAAAATGTTTACCTATAGATATATTGAATTTTCCAATCGCCAAACCGGAGGGGTTTAGTTGGAGCAGCTTCTCAAAGTCCTTCCGACATCAAAAAATATTCATCCTGACATAAATGTCCTCAGGTCCATTTACAGGCAGAGCTTGGAGGACCCAGAATCATTTTGGAGGAGGATGGCTGAGGAGCTCTTCTGGTACGAAAAGAATGGGCCTGCATATGAGCCGATTCCCGAGCCGCCCTACGCCGCTTGGTTCTCCCAATGGAAGACGAACATCTCTTACAATGCCCTCGATCGGCACGTTGATAGCTGGAGGAAGAACAAGGTCGCTTACTACTGGGAGGGGGAGAACGGGGAGAGGCAGACGCTCACCTATTATGACCTCTACAAAGAAGTCAACCGATTTGCGTCCCTACTTAAAGGGATAGGCGTAAGAAGGGGCGACAGGATAACGATTTACCTTCCAATGGTACCCGAATTACCGATTAGTATGTTGGCCGCAGTGAGGATCGGCGCGATCCATTCTGTGGTCTTCGGGGGTTTTGCATCATATTCACTTGCGGAAAGGATTAACGACTCCCAAAGTAAGGTCGTCATTACAGCCGACGGGACATTCAGGAGAGGTAGACTCTTTGACATCAAAAGAGTGGTGGATGAAGCCCTCAGACACACGACCACAGTAGAAAAAGTGATACTCATCAGACGGGCAAACAACAACGTCAACATAATTGAAGACAGAGACTACTGGTATCACGAACTCGTTGACTTCTCAGACTCCTACGTTGAGCCTGAAAGGCTTGAAGGTATACATCCAAGCTTCATCCTCTACACTTCTGGCACAACAGGAAAACCAAAGGGAGTCACACACGGGACTGGTGGGTACATGGTGTGGGCTAACTTCACGCAGAGGGTCGTGTTTGACATAAATGACAAGGATATATACTGGTGCACAGCTGACATAGGCTGGATAACTGGACATACGTACGTTGTATACGGCCCTCTCCTCACTGGTGCAACCTCATTCCTTTACGAAGGCGCCCCTGACTACCCACAGCCGGACAGATGGTGGAGCATGATCGAGAGGTACGGTATAACAATTCTTTACACCTCTCCCACCGCAATCAGGATGCACATGAAGTACGGGGATGAATGGGTGAAGAAACATGACATCTCATCCTTGAGGATACTTGGTACCGTGGGGGAACCGATAAACCCCGAGGCTTGGAACTGGTACTACAAGCAAATAGGTCATGAAAAAGCCCCAATAGTAGATACTTGGTGGCAGACAGAGACCGGCGGAATAATGATCTCCCCGCAGCCAGGTTTAGCCCTTGTTCCCCTCAAACCTGGATCTGCTACATTGCCACTTCCAGGCGTAGACGCAGATGTCTACACGGAAGACGGGAGGAGCGCACGCCCGGATGAAAAGGGACTACTTGTCATCAAAAAGCCCTGGCCTGGCGCATTGATTACGCTGTGGGGCGATCCAGAAAGGTTCAGGCGATCGTACTACTCCCGGTTCCCTGGAGTGTACTACACCGGAGACTTCGCTGTCAAAGATGAAGATGGCTACTTCTGGCTGTTGGGTCGAGCAGACGAAGTCCTGAAGGTTGCAGGTCACAGGATCGGAACCATAGAGTTGGAGGATGCCCTCATTTCACACCCTGCAGTCGCAGAATCAGCCGTAATCGGCAAGGCAGATCCCGTAAAAATGCAGGTCCCCGTGGCTTTTGTAGTTCTCCGCCAAGGCTACTCTCCCTCACCACAACTCAGGATCGAACTCATAAATCACATAAGGGAAACGATAGGACCGATCGCGGCTCCTCAGACCATATACTTCGTCAGCAAGCTGCCTAAGACGAGAAGTGGCAAGATCATGAGGAGAATAATAGGAGCTGTCGTTGAAGAAAAGAGTATTGGAGACACAACAACACTCGAGGACGAGACCAGCGTCGAAGAAGCGAAGAGAGCGTACGAAGAACTCAAACTTGAGATGGAGAGGGGCATCGGCATTGAAGCCTAACCTTTTCTCTTTATCGGCGGTAAGCCCCCTTCCGAGAGGGAGGGGTAGTTCACTTTAGATGAGTTCAACATCCTCCTTTGATGTTTTGAGACGGGATTTACACGGATTGGTTAATTCTGAAATGTCAAATATTTACGACCTTCTCTTGTTAAAAACTATCCTTCGAGCTCTTTCAGAAGACCGAGATAATCCCTCAAGTGCCTTGTCACTAGAAAATTCTTCCTGACGTGCTCCTTTGCCTTAATACCCATGGCTCTGCGGATCTGGGGGTTCTTTATTAGAAACAGGATCTTCTCGGCAGCCTCCGAAATGTTGCTTACTAGGAACCCCGTCTCACCGTCCAA
>QNVH01000036.1 GCA_004347955.1 Thermoproteota archaeon
TGTACAATTATATGCAAAAAGGTTTATATATGGTTATTCTAGACGCATTTTTCCGATTTTTGCACTCTGAGACTTAATTAGGGCTATTCTCCTGGTGGTTCACTGACCACTCTTTCCAGCCCTCCTATTAGTCCCCTGATATAACATGCTTGCCCTTTTTGATAGTCTATAATAATACGCGCTGGAAGGAAATACCGCCTACCGTCCCCATATGGCTTTTCGAGCTTACCTATACTCGCCGAATTTGAAAATGAGCCTCAATGTGCAGTTATAACCGCAAGCTTTCTCGTAGGTTTTTAGGTAAACTTCTGTGAGTCGGTGACCAAGCAGGACCTAATTTTGATCTCCATTTACGCCGATGATAATGGTTCCCATTTTGGGATCGTCTTCAGGGACCCCTAACTTCCTTTTCAAATACAGATCAGCTGGAGGGGAGGGGCTACCCACGACCATACCTCGCCCTTCCAACTCAGGTATTCGGAGGGGGAGCATTATCACGCTCATCTTTTCCCTATTCTCTTTCATCAAACGCATCTTCTCTCTGTAGAATACGAGGTTACCTACGACGATGTTGCCCTCCTTTTTGAGTCTTTCAAGCTCAGCTTCATCGTATATGTCCTCACCTATAGTCTCCCCCTCGCAGACTATCTTTACGAGTGATGTCTTTGGCCATCTCAAGCTTGAATTGGTTATGCANGCATAAACTCTTCTCCTGCCAAGGGCCTCTCTCACCCCTAAATTTACGCCNTTACAGAGTCCCATCAGGACCTTTCCTTCCGCCTCCCTCTCGAGCCTCTCGACCTCGTCTACGTCCTCTTTACTCAACAACGCTACCTTCACAATACCCTTCANTTTCATCAATCTTTCAAGAAAATTATCTTCTGACATATCTCTTCACAACCCTCGGCGCCTTCACAGCGGCTACCACTTCAGGAAAATCTTCTAGTTTGCTATTGGGCATGTACATTGCATTAACGTACTCCTCCTCGAAGATCGGCTCCGCTGCCAACTCGACATACTTAATCGCTTTTGCAATATCCTCCGCCTCTTTCCTGATCTCCGTGGATTTGAGGCACATCCTGGCACCGGAGCCTGCGGTGTTCCCCAAAAATGAGACCTTGGATATAGGCAGTTCTGGTATCATCCCTATCGTTCTGGCATTTTCTGGATCTATGTAATTCCCGAATGCCCCTGCTATTATTATCTCCGAAAGTTCCTCTCTCCTGAAACCGCTCTTTCTCATGAGCGTCATGTATCCTGCGTACATCGCAGCCTTGGCCTTCTGGACCTCCCTGATGTCCTCCTGAGTTATCACAATATCCTCCTTTCCTGAGGCGGTATCCTCCTTAAACACTAGGACAAATTCTCTCCCATTCTCACCATCCCTCACCCTCCTGTGACCCTGGAGCACAATCTTTCCTGACATGTCCACCACTCCGGTCCTTAGCATCTCCGCCACCGCATCTATTATTCCGGATCCGCAGATCCCCCTGGCTCTTTCACCGTCTATGGTGTTGTATTCCACCTCAAAATCCTCTTTTATCTTGACCTTCTCTACTGCTCCAGTGGCCGCCCTCATCCCACATTTGATGTGCGCCCCCTCAAATGCTGGACCGGATGCGGTCGAGCATGACCATAGCCCGTCCTTGCATCCCAATATAACCTCCGTATTCGTTCCAACATCCATGAGAAGCGTCAACTTCTCCTTCTCATGTACCCTGGATGCCAAAACGTCTGCTATCGCATCGGCCCCGACGAACCCCGCAACGTTTGGCAACAGATGAACATTCCCTGCAGGGTTTATCTTAACGCCCAAATCTCTGGCTTTGACGTTGTACGCCCTTCCAACGACCGGCGGGTAAGGCGAAAACCCGAGCGACTTGATGTGGAGCCCTAGGAATAGGTGGTGCATCGCGGTGTTTCCCACAGCGACAAGCTCGTAGAGGTCCTCCTCCTTTACACCCGTCTCATTCAAACCTCTTTCTATGAGGGAATTTATCCCGTCAATTATCGCCTTCTGGACTTCCTTGAGGTTCTCATCAGACTGAGAGGCGTAGCCTATCCTAGAGATGACGTCTTCTCCATACCTTATCTGCGGGTTCATTATGCCATCTGCGAATATGATCCCGCCATCCAACAAGTCCACTATAAAGACTGCTAACTTTGTTGTGCCTATATCCACTGCGACCCCGTAGAGCTCCTTGGTCCTGTCCCCAGGCTGTACATTCACAACCTCGTGGTCATCCAGCATCGTAAAAGTGACCTTCCACCCGCCCTCCCTGAGGATCTTTGGCATTTCCTTCACGACCTCGTAATCTATTAGAACAGGGTCAAACCCCATACNTGCTAACACCTTTGCAATCCTGAGGTCGTCCCCCTCGGGATCTTGAAGCGAGGGTGGCAGAACCTCTGCGTAGACTTTTTTTACGTTCGGGTTTAGCCTCACTGGCGGCTCCTTGCCCATTATAACGAGCCTCTGCCTCCCGACCCTGCTTTGGTCTGGTACCTGCACCACCATGTCGTCCTGCACGATTAACTGGCAAGCCAAACGGTACCCCTTTTTGATCCTTTCCTCGCCAACCCTTCTTCTCTCTTGATCTGTTGGGGGCGGCACTTTGCCTCCCAGAACCTCTACCATACACTTGCCGCAGAACCCTTTTCCACCGCAGATATTAGCCAGGTCAACACCGGCCTTCAACGCCGCAAACATTACCGTGGATCCCGCTGGAACCGAAACCCTCTTCCCCTCAGGCAAAAACTTCACTTCAAACTCCATGTTCTCCCCCACCCAAAAACCTGTTTATAACATCTCTTGGCTCGCCATCCATTATAACCTTCCCGTCCCTGATCAAAACGCACCTGTCGGCCACCTCTTCCACGAATTCCAGCTGGTGGCTCACAAGAATTATGGCCGGCTTGAACCAGACCTTTATCTTTTTGAGNAGGTTAGCAACCTTCCTTAGCGTCAAAGGGTCTAAATCTCCAAATGGCTCGTCCAAAATGAGGACTTTTGGGTTCGACACCAAGGAGAGTGCCAAGGCCACCCTGATCTTTTCCCCTCCAGACAGTTGGTGGGTCTTTTTCATTAGGATCTCATCGGTCATCCCAAACCATCCAAGGATCTTAACCGCCANCTCCCTTGCCTTCTCGGGGTCTTTTTCCTTGAAGATCTCCTTCAAGAGGCTCTTATCCAGACCTGCCTCCTTGAGTTTGATCTCCATCTCCCCCTCTGGCAATTCCGCAAGCCTGCTGAGAACGTCCACCACCGAGTCGCTGATACCCTTCTTCTCTGCCCTGCGAACCGCCTCTTCGAGAGATCTGTAGTCCTTTATTCCAAGGCGCGCTGCAAAAAGCTCAAGGACGCTCGCCCAGTAAGGAAGATCGAACTCTTGGTGCAGTATGCCTATCCTTCGCCTTGCCTTGAGACTCCTCCTCCCGAACTTGCCGAGCGGGACCCACTCCCCCCTGTAGAGGATCTTTACCTCTCCAGAATCTGGCAACTCCAGGCCTGCCAACATCCTCATTATTACAGTCTTACCGGCGCCGGAAGGTCCCACAATTCCTGTAATCTCCCCGGACCTGAAATTCAACGTGGTTTCCATCAACTCGAAAACCTTCCCATATGGAACCAGCTTATACACCTTACTCGTTCTTTCAATCCTGAGTACATCCTCTCCGGGTATCCTCGTCTTAGCGAGAGGATCCTCGAGCCTAGATAGAAATCTCTCCACGACTCTTCCACTCTTTCCTTCCATCAAAACTCTGCCCTTCTCGAGGAGTATGGTCCTGTCTGCCAGGGATTCATGGATGGATGGGTTGTGCGAGACGAAGAGGATACTCATTCCATACTCATCCCTTGCCCTCTTCAAAGCGTCAACCAATGCTGCCCTGCTCTGGAAATCTGTCATAGTGCCTGGCTCGTCTAGGAGCAGAAGTTTCGGTCTTCTGGCTATCTGTCTAGCAACGATCAGCCTCTGCTTCTCGCCACCACTCAGAACTCCAGACCAAAGGTCCGCCCTACTGTCAAGTCCTACGACCTTCAAGACCTCCATTGCCTTTGCCCTGTACTCTTCGTACTCCCCTTCGTCCTGGGGCACGATCTCGTCCCCCAAATCGTGATATACAAGCGCCCTCACCACATTGTCCACGGTCGAGTCTGGCCACAGTCCAAATGTCCTCTGGAGCTGTATCGCCGTCCTCCTTTGGAGCTCCAAGAATGACTCTTTCGGAGAGTCTGCATTGACTTCAAGGTCCTCAAAGACTATCCTACCACTGTCGAACCCCTCGACGCCCCTCAAAATTCTCAACAACGTAGTTTTACCAGCTCCACTCTCCCCCAAAATTCCCACAATCTCGCCCCTATCGATCTTGAAAGAGACAGAATCGAGCGCCCTAAACCCAGAAAAACTTTTGCTAACACCATCACACAGTAGCAACATTGTCATCACCAGAATGGAGGTTTGCCCGAACTACCAGATCTCAAAACTATCCGCTCTATAAATCATTTCATCGCCAAATGCCTCTCAAGAGAAGTAAGACTCTGGCAGGATCCTCACAAGTATGTAATCTCTCATGAGAGATTTTGTTATTCGGGAAACCTCTCCGAGCCTCCTCCCGTCAACCATCACCGAGGCAACTCTATCCTTGTAATCATCATATGGCAACTTTATCCTCAAGCCATCAACCTTTAAAGTCACCGGATTTGGAGATAGGGCATCCAAAACTTCCGGCACCTGCCTCTCCACCTCAGTCTTCACCAATGCCGGCTCTATGATTAAAGGGTCCAGATCCATCTCCTTTCTCCTCTCTTCGATCAATTTACCTGCGAGTTCTG
This sequence comes from Thermoproteota archaeon, assembly GCA_004347955.1. Lineage (GTDB taxonomy): Archaea > Thermoproteota > Methanomethylicia > Methanomethylicales > Methanomethylicaceae > WYZ-LMO10. The sequence goes on from QNVH01000036.1 coordinate 4,835, forward strand.
ATACCTTCCTCAACCGCTCTATCATATCTAGTGTCCTAGCCCTCTCCGGATACCTGCCTATCCCCCCCACGTAACCGCTAGCACCTTCAATCTCCAACTCGAGAGGTCCTCCCGTAACTATCACCGGTATGGAGAGGTCCTTGAATAGTTTTGACTTGAACTTTTTCAAACAGTGTTCAAAGTTCCCGAGCGTGAAAACCGCTAGGTCATGCTCCTCTATCAACTGCCTCTCCTGTATCGACGTGTGGACTATCTTCTGACCAACTCCCCTTGCCAGCCCCATTATGTTCGTCTTGGCACCGTGCCTCCTCAAGTTCTCAGCTATATCGCAAGCCGGATGCGGGAGGTGGTGCCTAGACAGCGTGGGTGCCACAACTGCAACCTCCGTCCCTATGAGAGGGGCATCTCTAAGTTTACCATTCACCTCAGTCACAAGTTCTTGCAGCCTCTCCGCCTCTTCCTCGGGGATTGCCAAATTCATTATAAGGTCCAGCCCGATCACAGTTTTTTGGATCACAAAGCCTCCAACATCGTCTACAAACTCCAGTAGGAGTTCATGCTTGTACATCCCGCCCTCGAAGATAAAGTATTTCAACATTATGTGTCCACCGCCAGGTCGGCCGCCATCCTCTTCCAATCCTCGGGGATCGGATCCTCCGCAGCCATTACAATCAGGAGGTCCCCTTCCTTCATCGCATTCCTGACTCTTAACCCCTCAGGTATCACCCTGTTCACGAGCTCGTTCACTTTTTCCGATACGCTAACCCTTTCCTTCCTTATTTTTAGTTCCCTCAAACTGTCCGGGTCTGCCCCCTTCACCACAATCTCCGTCCTTCCAGACTGCTCTACCCTGTCCCTTCCGTAGGTGCTCCACAAAGTCTTGAGGGCATCTCCTAAGTCAATTTCATCCTCTAAGACGACCCTCACGTTTCCAGACCTTTGTTCTATCTTTGCGAGTTCCCCCAACTTATTCTTGCTCTCGCGTTCCCTATACCTGACTTTAATCACGAAGAGTGGNAGCTCTGGCTTTATGAGAACTGCGATCCCTTCAACNCTGCTCCCAAGCGCTAGATCCTCCACATTCCTTTCAATAATGTGCCTGTACATCTCTCCCCCCTTGCTATCCGAAGAGACGACAATCATCTTCAATCAAAAATCCCCCGTTGCACCTCTTCCATTNGGAAAGGGTTTTTGATTCTAGCCACCCTGCTCCTCCTCTATTATTTTTTTGAGCCTCAAAACGTCAAGCTTCTTGGTCTCTCTCTCCTCAACCTCCAACATTTCCTTTGCATCAAGCGCTTTGGATACATTCTTCAAAACCTTCCTCTCGGCCCCCAGCATGAAATATCCTGGCCTCGGCCCTCCGCCCCTCTTCGCCCTACATATTCTCTCGTCTCCTATCCTGTACCCTCTCACCTTGAAGAATATCCTGTTGGGATCCATCTCCCTCAGCGAATTCATTACCCTCTCTAACTCCGCCTCCTCTCCTTCTATTAGCAGCCCGTAGCAGGTCTCTTTGTAATTTACCCCACCCAATGACGCAACCTTCTCCATAAGCATCGAAGGCGTCAAATTTGAGTCTGGCGAAAGCACAACCAAAAAAGTCTTTATCACCTGCCACCCTCCATCATGTAGACCCTTTTTCCCTCCCTCAGGCCTGTCAACACGCCCATGTTCTCCAGAACTCTGCCAACAAGGTTGGTCCCGTCAAAACTCTCTGCCGTGGGGCCGAACTTCTCACTCTCTGCTAGCCTGATCCCGACCATCCCAGCGAACTTTTTGACAGAGTTTGTGACTCCAATCTCTCCGGAACGCACTATTCCTTTGGGCGTGTTCTCTGGCATTACAGACCTGCCCAAACTCTCGTCGCCTTTGAATAATACGACTTCTTTTGTTGAGAAGAACACATCTAGTTTACCAACACGTCTGAGGTCCAGCCCTGTAACTCTTCGGAAGTATCTCACAGAGTTTGGGGCACTCCCCTCATCCAATTGAACCTTCAGTATCTGATCTTCCGGGAGCCCCACACACCTAACCTGCCCCTCCTTGTATATCTCTAACGTTGTGGCAGGATAGTGCTCAACCACGATCCCATCGTCCTCTGCATACCCTTCCCTGATATGTTTGATTCCATGCCTCTCCAACACTTTAGCAACCTCCCCTTGCCTCTTCCCGAGCAAGTCCAGCCTATCTGGGTTGAGGACAACCTCTATCAAGTCTCCTTTTCCGGCAACGTCCGCAAGCTCAATCCCCCTCACAACGTGCCCAACTACGGTATGGTCTTTCGAAATTCCCGCCTTCTGAAGATATATGTACACAGATCCCGCATTGTTTCCGGAGCTCCTGACCGAAACAACCCCTCTGTCCCTGACTCCCAAGCCCTCGCTTTTTATTGAGATAAGTTTGGTCTTATCGTGTGCAATAAACCGGCTCGTCTTCCTTGTCGTAGCAAAACCCTCGGTGAGTGCGTTATATGCATGCTCGACGCAAACAGGGGACTGGGGGTCTAAAACTATCTCCATCTTCGTGAAAATCCTGTCACCCTCGCTCAATCTGTAATCTCTTCCAGCACGAACCAATGATCTGGGATCAAACTTTTTCTCCAAGACCGGCGCCACCTTAAGAATCTTGTCCCCCGTCTTTAAAGTGTCTAGTAGATGCCTGCCATAAACCACGCGCCCCAAAACACCGCACCCTTTCGGCGGGAAATAAAGGGCACTATGTGCCCTCTTGCCGAATACAAGGTGCGAATTCTCATTGCTGAAACCGGATAGGCTCACCGTAATTTCATATCTCCTTAACTCTACCTCTTCTCTAGAAGGCACAAAATCTGTTTTTGTGGGTCCAAAGACCACCGCATCGATGGTTGCCCACCTAACACTACAACCCTCAAAACTCTTATAGGCCTGTTTCCATCTCTTTAACTCTTCATCGCACTCCCATCTCAGTACCATCTTACCGCGCGATGTTTGCACTTCATAAAGGTTTGTGNATACACTCTCAACATCTATCTTTCTCTTGACCGCGACTATGTATCCATCTTTGATTTTTATCCCAACTCTATCGAATAACTCTCCCAAACTTTCATTCTCACGTGCTTCCATCTCAGTCCCGTCAACCACGACCTTCAAATCGTCATCCCTACCCTTTTCAATGGAGGCTCTATTAATTAACCTTTATAGAGATAATAATTCTTGCTGTTTTTACACATGATTCGGCAAGAAAGCCCACGGTTTTAACCGTGGGATGAATCGCCACTAGATTTATTTTTCTTGTAATTACTAGTACTTTCTGGTGTGGTCCGGATGTCCGAAGGCTCGAATAAGGCTCCGGACTGAACTGGGCGGGGTGGGTTCGAGCACAGAGATACAACCATTAAACATAGGCTACCTCCATAAAGGTAGCATTAACTGGGTGGTGGCTTTTAAACACCCATTGCTTCTGAGGTGGGATGGTATGAGGTGGGAGCCTAGAAGGGCTATGAAGAACCGTTCAATGATCACCCTAGAAGCAAGAATNTCCCGGCTTCAGCCGTGGAGAGTGTCAACTGTCAGGATTTCCTACTTTTAATATCAGATGGGTAATGACAAAATAATTTATGCCCATCCTGTCGCNACTCTTATGTTTGGTCCAGATCGCGTGAGCCCGTTCAAGTCCAAACTGGAGTAGAGGAGGCAAAGGCAGGGTAAAATATGCGGCTTCGTGGTTGGTACCTTGCAGAATTTATCAAAATGCCACTTGCCAAAAACACCTACTAGGGATATTGTGGGTGATAATTTGGTGAGATCTGAAACGCGCGTGAATCCAAGCGCTGAAAGAGGCACATGTGCAAGGACGCCCTTTAATCGTGGGGAGTTTTAACTAAAAATTTGAAACATTTGTCTGGGAAGACAAATAATTCGCTCAACGTCAAGCAACTATTTATTTATATGAAGTTATTAATACCCTAGGGACTCTGCCTTGGAGACAAAAGAAAAACCTGAGATTGAGATTCTGCCTAGGCGGTTAATGTCCAGCAAAAAAGCCGAAGACTTTGCCGCTCTACTAAAGGACACAGGAATGATCTCGGAAGTTCTATTCCAAAGGCACAATTACTCCGGAGGCGGATACATGGTTGGAAGGTTCATCCTTTTATTGTCCGAGTTCTCACCAGAAGCTGTTATTGAGAAGATAAGACCCCTTTGCGAGCAGGTCATGCCATACGGTTACGATATTAGGGTAGGTCGTTTCACAAAACCCAAACCCACCGTCAAAGATTACCTCAGAGGAAGGGTGTGAGCTCAGAGGCGATGTGCTTGGACGAGGCAATCGGAAGGAGCTCTCAGATNGTGGATTGCAGGGAAGCCCAAGGCATAGGGGAGGGAGGAGGTCTCGCCCAGCGGGGTACCATATCAGAATCTGAGCGATTTGATGTGGTTGCGGTGGCAATGTCTCCCTCCAAAAGACACATCACCAAGCCCATTTGCGAAATAACTTACGGGCTGAGGGAGCAGGGCATCAGGACAAGCGTTTTGGTTCTTGAGTCTGGATCAGGAGTGCCTTCAGANTCGCCTTACGGCGGCGCACCTGGCGGAACAATGGCTGGAATAAACGAGAAAGAGATCCTTCAAATAAGGAGGTACAAACTCGCTCTCTTCCACTTAGGTGGTATCGGCGGCCACGTTGTCTATAAGGCAAAAACCTTCCTCCGATACGTTGACATTCCAACAATAATAGTGTGTGAGGCACCAGTAGATTATGAGGATTTTGCCAAAGTCGGCATTGTCACGCGGTTGGTACGTCCTCCTCCGGATAAGGTCGAATGTCTCGGAACAATTGTCGATATCGTGACAGGCGTGGTGAGGGGGGTCAGCGCGCCGCGCGACAAACTCAATGAAATAGTGATAAAGGTAAAATTCTGGTTGAGCAAGTTTGAAGGAGAAGGCACGGGAAGGGTGAAATAGAATTGGCAAAGGTGTTCATATTCCCGCCCAACAGCTTGATTCTATTTGACTTGGTTAAAAGAGAAGGTCATACTCCTTTGGGATTGGGTGAAGAGGTTGCCAAGAATGTAAACAGACCAGAGATCGATTCACCACCAATGAACATAACTCCGGAATTCCCCCGAAAGGGCCTCAAATATGCCGCCATAGAAGTCCCCTCAGGCGTGAGGGGCAGATTAGCACTAATAGCACCCCTNGTTGAGGAGGCAGAGGCAGCAATTATCGTTGAGGAACCAGAGGCACTGTTCGGCTGTGCCAGCTGTGGAAGGACAAACGAATTTCTCATTTATCTGATAAAACAGCGCAACATACCATTCGTTAAAGTTCCGTACCCATCCACAGAGGAGGATGCAAGAGTCATGGTATCGAAAATAAGGAAATTCCTCTCTTCCCTCAACGATACTCAGAAGACATTTAAAAAATCAAATTCTTAGCCCACTTTTTCATAGAAAATTGGTGTTCTCATTTAATTCAGACCGGAAGATAGTCTTATTTGATCCCAACAATTTCAATTATTTTTCTCCTTGATTTGAATCCTGAAACAATCTTGATATGGGATGGTGGCACCTTGAAGTGCCTCGCCAACTTGTTTATTAACTCTATGTTCGCTCTCCCGCCTTCTGGTCTTTGTTTCAAGCCCGCATAAATTATATGTCCTTCTACCCTTAGGAAGTCCGCTCCCAATTTCACTTCAACCTCATACCTCATGGAAAACTACCAAATCTCTTGTTTCAGATATCTCATCAATCTGCCAAAATCCCAAATATGCTCAAGGAAGGTATTATTTTTATCCGTTTCAATCACTGTGAATCCTGCAATTATTGTTACGAAAAGGTCGTCCAAAAATTCCAAACCTGCTATTACCATTAAAAATTTTCATAATACATAATTTAATTTAAAAATGATGCGTATAATTATTTGGGCTGGTCTGCATGAAAAAAGAAAATATTGGTGACACTTATCCAAAGCTTCGAGTGGCTGCAGTTCAAGCTGCCCCTGTGTTCCTGAATCGGGAGGAAACTGTATCAAAACTTGAGGATCTAGTTGCAAAAGCCAAAAAAATGGGTGCCGACCTCGTTGTTTTTGGTGAGTCTTTCATTCCTGCCTTCCCAATATGGAACAACATTTACCCTCCTATTGATCAGCATGAATTTTACCTGAAAGCTCGG